>JAFRGU010000131.1 GCA_017433675.1 Clostridia bacterium | reverse complement strand
GAAACCTGGCAGCAGGCCGGAGCGTATTACGTCCGGATCCAGGCCATGGCAAAAAAGCATCACATCACGCTCCGGCAGGAGTTTGACGAACATGACACGCCTGATACAAAATATATCGTCGTAACGGATAACAGCTTCCCGGTCGCCACGGCGCGGATGTATCCGCTGGATCACAAAACCATGATGATCGGCCGCGTGGTCGTTCTGCCCGAGTACCGGCATCAGGGCATCGGAACCATGGTTGTCGGGGAATGTGAGGAATGGGCGGAAGAGCTGGGTTTCACGAAAACCGTCTTGGAAAGTCGTGACAACAAAATTGATTTCTATCTGCAGATGGGCTATGAAATCCGCGGCGAAGCCGTGGAAGGCGAAACCTTCCGCTGCGTCCGGATGGAAAAGGAACTGTAAAGGAATACTCCCCTGCCGGTTAGACTTTTGGCCTTTCCCGTACTATAATCCTTCCCGGATTCCCGTTTGGGATGGAAAGGCTGTGAATGCTCATGACAGGTACGCTGATGAATACGGCTGCAATCGTTTTCGGGGGGCTGGCCGGTATGCTTTTCGGGAAACGCCTCCAAGACCGGCATCAGGAAACCCTCACCATGGCCTGCGGAGTCGGAACCCTGTTTATCGGAATCTCCGCCGCCATGAACTACATGCTCCATAATGATCTTTTCCCGAATGGCGGAGCCATGCTGGTGATTATCTGCCTGGCACTGGGGGGACTGATCGGGGAACTGCTGAATATCGAAAGCTTATTCGAGCGTTTCGGTGAGTGGCTGAAGCGGAAAACCGGCAATGCCCGGGACAGCGGCTTTGTGAACGGTTTTGTCACCGCTTCCCTGACTGTCTGCATCGGCGCCATGGCCATTGTCGGCGCGCTGCAGGACGGAATTGCCGGGGACTGGTCCACCCTGGGGGCCAAATCAGTGCTGGATCTGATAATCGTCATGGTGATGACCGCCTCCCTCGGAAAGGGCTGCATTTTCTCTGCCATTCCGGTTTTTCTCTGGGAAGGTCTCATCACGCTGCTGGCCGGAGTTCTCCGTCCCATCCTGACCGACAGCGCCATGGGATATCTTTCCCTGGTCGGGAATGTCCTGATTTTCTGTGTGGGAATCAATCTGATCTGGGGCAAAAAGATCCGCGTGGCAAATCTGCTTCCGGCAGTCCTGCTGGCCGTTCTGGCGAGCTTCCTGCCCCTGCAGTTCTGATTTATACCGCAGCAGCGGAACAGATCGGTAACGTTTCTTGTCCTTCCCGTTCTTTACCTTTCTCTGCCGAAAACGCAATAATAAGATGAATCTTTCCGTCTGCCGCCGGGCCATGAACGCTGCGGAAATGCATGGAAATGGCGCCATCCTGTTGGATGGCGCCTGTGATCAGGATCCTGTATCTTCAGATCCCGGTTCCTTCCGGTGTCGCCGTATTGTTGCCGTTCTGCGGTGCCGCAGGAGCCTGCTGATTCATTCTGCCGTGCTTCCCGCCCCGGCCGAAGCCGTTCTGAGGAATATTCTGGCCATTCTGGATATTCTGTCCGTTCCGCGTACCCTTCTGACCGTTCCGCATACCCCTGCCGCCGCGGCCTCCGCCCATGCCGCTGGCATTCTGGGCCAGCTGTTCCGCATAGGAACTCAGCAGCAGATCCGCCTGCTCCTGGGTCAAGGATCCCGCAGCGACGTATCCGTCCAGCTCTTCCTTCAGGCTGGCCAGCCGTGCCTGCTTCCGGCTCTCCTGCTTCGCTGCCTTGTACGCAGTCAGCGCATCATTCAGCGCCTGGCTTTTCTCTTCCGCTTCCTTCAGGGCATCCGCCGCGGCACTGCTGGCCGCGCCAGCCGTACTGTCCGTTTCTCCCTCCGCCGCGGCAAAGCCGCACAGGCTGAGCGCCAGCATCATCGCCAGCATCATGGTTGCTAACTTCTTCATTCCTTTCATGGTTGGTTCACTCCTTCGTATTTTTCTCGTTCCCTTCCGGGAACATCTTGATTATGCACCTCCTTCCTAAAATGAAACTAAAATCTGTCATTCTTTTGAAATATTTTTTGAAATGAACGGTGCCTCAATGGACTTCAGCCAGGCATAAGCTTCCTGCACGTCATAATCTCCGCTGTGGGGCTGCAGCCACGTCAGGGCAAAATTCAGATTCCGGATCTTCCGGTTGTTCCGCAGAGCCTGATACAGTACCGTCTGCAGCGCAAAGCTGGTATCCCGGTCCCGGAGGCCATGGCGGACATACCAGTGGGCACAGATGTCCGGCTCAGCTCCGCATTCTCCTGTCAGATAGTGAATCGGTGTGGTGGTATTCAGCTGGAGCTGAAGAAGCTGACCGGCGTCCGATTTCAGATATTTCTCAAAGTCCAGCCCGGTATTGTTCCGGCCAACCCCGGTCCCTTCCTGCCTGTTGTGATTCCAGGACCAGAATTCAAAGGGACAGTATGCCTGATCCGTCGTTCCGTAGAGCGTATCCTCATGAAAACCGGAAACGGAAGCCAGCCCCCGCTCTCCCAGGCCGAGGTTGCTGAAGGCGCATACTACCTTCAAAGGCTGATTTCGGGCTACAAAATACAGATATCTTTGTACCGCTGCTTCATCCGCCAGGCAGGGAGCACCGTCCGCATCCCGCGAGAAAGGATCATCCCAATCCGGGGATTTGCTGTTATACATGCACGCCGTATGCTGTCCGGAATACTCCGCGTTCCCGGCCAGATCCTCCCGCATCCTTTCTCCGCCGACTTTTTCAAAAGCCTTCCGGAACCCGGCATTGAGCAGCTCCCGGATTTTTTCCCGCAGTCCGTCTCCGGTAATCAGGATTCCGCTCTCGTCTTTCAGTTGAAGGGAATTCACATATCTGCCATACTGCCTGCCCAGTGCTTCGCTGGCTTCCAGCATGAATTCAGGGGTATAGTTGTCCGTGAATGGATCCTGAAAGGTCAGGCCGGTCCGGTCGTCAACCGCCGGAAGCCCTTCCCGGACGAGTCTGCGGCGCGTCTCCCCGTAGGTATATTCATAAGCCACGTCCCCTTCCCGAAGGTCATTGATCGGACAATAGGCGATCACTGCGTAAACATCATCCCGGATGGTCGAGCGATAGGCATTTCCTTCCTTTTCGATACCGGCAGCGCCAATTTCGTACAGGGACGGGAAAAAATCAGCGTGGTTTCCGCTGGCGCCGATAATGGTGGACAGTGCTCCGCCCCCGGAGGTCCCTGTAATCACAATCCGTTCCGGATCACCGGCCGGAAGAAGATCGCGGTTGTAACGCAGATAGCGGATCACAGCTTTCGTATCGGTTACCGTAGCCGGGGCGTGGCTGATATACTTTCCCTCCGCTGTCGGCCGGTCTCCCCGGCTTCTGCAGCCATAGGTGACCAGGACGTAACCCTCTGCCATCAGTTTTCCGATCAGATCATTGTCCGCATTGGAAGCATAGGCTTTTCCATCCTCCACCTGATGCCGCAGCTGATAGGCATTGACCTTCCAGCCCCAGTTTTTCACAAAGAAAATCATGGGGGAATGGGAATCTGCGTGATCCGGTACATACAGACTCAGCCGCTGATCCGGCGCGTCATCGGGAACCATGGCGACCTGCGTCGGGCGTCCGGCATAAACGGCCTCGTACATGGTGATATGCGTTTCTTTCCCATCCAGCAGGATCCTGATATCACTTTTCTGCGCCTGATCAAACGAAAGACTGTATTGCATTTCCTTTCTCCCTTCCCTGGAACAATCCACACATGTTAAACCGACAGAAACATGTCATCAAAAATCTTCTTTTCAGTTGATATCTTTTTATCTGGATCCCGGGAGAATCATACCGAATTGGCAATCGTTTGTCAAAGGCCCCATCTGTTGTCTCCGTGACAAACCCGCGCTGATCCTTTATAATAATATCAGACTCAATGATACTGTCAGGAGGAGAAACAAATGTTATCTTTTATTATTGTAGGCTCCGGATACCGTTCAGAGTATTTTGCCCGCGTCGCAAAAACCTATCCTCACCTCTTCCGGGCATTGTATCTGTGCCGTTCGCAGGAAAAAGCCCGGCTGGTGACGGAGCATACCGGCATCGCCGCAACGACGGATGAAAAGGATTGTATTGCCTTCCGCCCGGATTTCGCGGTTATCGCGGTGGATCGGGGGCATATGGCCCGGGTTGCGGAAGAATGGGCAGCCAAAGGATTTCCGGTCGTGACGGAAACGCCGGTCGGTGCAACCAAGGAAGAGCTCTGCCGCCTCTGGGAGCTTGGCCGGAATGGCGCGAAAATCGTCTGCTGTGAACAGTATCATCGTCAGCCGCTTCTGGCAAAGGGACTGGCGGAAATCGCTGCCGGTCGGATCGGGTCGCCCGCATCCATGTATATTTCCCTGCTGCATGATTATCACGCCGCCAGTCTGATCCGGCGGGCACTGAATATACCGGTCGGTGATCCTTTCGTGATTCGTGCCCGGGAATTGGTCAGCGCTGTGGTTGAAACCGACTCCCGTCCCGGCGCCATCCTGGACGGCCGGCGGACGGAAGCCCATCGGGTCCAGGCCTGGATTGATTTTGCGTCCGGAAAACATGTAGACCATGATTTCTGTCCCGTGCAGTATCGTTCCTATATCCGCTCCAGGCATCTGGTGGTTCGCGGAGAAACAGGAGAATGGAGCGACACGGTGATTCATTATCTGAATCAGAATAACGAGCCGGAACAAGAATTTCTTCTGCCGGAAATTCCGGAAAAGTATCGGATTCTGGACACCCAGGCGCTCCGGGATCGTCGGCGGAACTGGCAGCCGGACCTGGCTCCGGATACAGTGCAGGACGAATACGCGATTGCCACGATTCTGCTGGATATGGAAGCATATCTGCAGGGAGGCGCTTCCCCGTATCCGCTTGCGGAAGCGTTGGAAGATGCTTATTTCTGGCTTTGTCTGAAAGAGGCTGCGGACCATCCGTTCACTCCGCTTGCTTCTGCCGGAATGCCCTGGCATGCCTGAGTCTCCGGATGCTGTATGCCGGTGATCTGTCGCTGGAACGGCTGCTGCCCACCCGGACCGGGTGGGCAGCAGCCGTTTTTTTCAGGGGTTCGTTTCGGTTTTCGTCACCTGCGGCCGGTCTCCTGTTTCCACTTCCCGGAAACATAAAATGTCAGCCCGATCACAAAAGGCATAAAGCCCGCCAGACTGTCCCCGATCCAGAATCCCCGGCAGTCCATCCTGAGCGCGAATCCCAGCAGCGCCGCCAGCCCGACCCGGGCAAACACCCCGTCAATAATAGCAACCGCCAGGTTCAGTCCGGACCGGCCGGAGCCGTTAATCAGGGAGAAAGCCACAGACCGGGTCGCCGACCCGTAGAAGTTCAGGATGATCGGAAGTGTCAGGACGGAAGCCAGGCTCAGCACGTCCGTGTCTGTGGTAAACATACCGTATACTGCATCCGGCCACAGCAGCATAACCATGGTCAGAATCAGAGACAGGACGAGGCTGAAGGCAAGGATCGCCAGCAGAATCTGGTTGACCCGCTTATACTCCCGGGCGCCCAGGTTCTGTCCCACCATCGAGCTGCCCGCCGTCGTAAAGGACTGGGAAATCACGCCGCACATGATGTTCACCTTGTTGAACACCCCGGCCAGCGCGGAATAGGTTACATCAAACAGGTTGATCCAGCTGGTCAGCACGATCTTGGACATATTCACAGCAGCGCTTTGGATCGCCATGGGAATGCCCAGTGCCAGCAGACGCCGGAACTGCGTTCCGTCGATGCGGAAGCTTGCCGGCCGGAAGTCAAATCCAAAGCTTTCCCGCCGATGGTACAGATAGATGATGGAAGCAATAAAGCTGATTCCCTGCCCGATCACCGTCGCCAGCGCCGCTCCGAAAACCTGCATCCCGCAGTATTTCACAAACAGGATATCCAGCACAATATTCAGTACAGCCGCAATTCCGATGAAGTAGAAGGGGCGGCGGCTGTCGCCCATGCCCCGCAGGATCGCGCTGACGATATTATATCCGTAGATGAATATAAGTCCGCAGATACAGGTGACCATATAGTCCATCGTGTAGCTGTAGGAAGCAGCCGGTGTATTCAGCCAGTCCAGCACGGAGTAACGAAGGAAATAACAGATGACCGCCATGAAAACAGAAAAGCTCAGCAGGCACGTGAACATGGTTCCAATGGTTTTCCGGACAGCATCCGTCTCTTTCGCTCCCACATGCCGGGCGATAATCACCTGTCCCGCTGAGGAAAAGCCCATGGCCACGAAGGTCAGCAGATGCAGGATATCCCCGCCGATGGATACGGCGGACATCCCGGCTTTCCCGATGTAATTGCCGACCACGATCATATCCACCAGATTGTAGACCGCCTGCAGCGCGTTGGATACAAAAAGCGGCAGTGTAAACCGGATCAGCAGGGAAACCACTGGTCCGCGGGTCAGATCCCGAACCATGGACGGCGTACGGCTCATACTTTTTCTCCTGTTTCTGACGCGTTGTTCAATGAATCACAGGGATGCCTGTTTTTCCTTCAGTCTGTTCTCCACCCGGACCATTGGATGATAGTCCAGTCTTTCCTTTTCCCGGCTGATCTCGGCCTGCAGGGCCCTCATTTTCTCACTGGCCTGTGCTTCGTCATACAGCAGGCTGATCAGCTCATCCTGCTTCGCGATAATGGTATTTTTGATCCACGCAGCCGGCTCACGGTTGGCTTCGATCCGCTTTTCAGCTTCCCTGCGGAGTCGTTCGGTTTCAGCCCGAATCGCCTCAAGCCTGGAATTGATCCGCTCCGTCCGGTAAATCACTTCAGGATAGGCATCCGCAAAACGGCGGTGGAAGATGGACTTGTCGGACATCATCACATGGATCTCCTGCCGGATCTCCTCCGTATTATCCGCTTCACTGTGCTCGATGCCTGCCTTCACCAGCTTCAGCACGAAATGCGTCACAACATAATCCGCGGCGAAAACAGCTGTCAGCGCGCCCGCAGTCATGCTCCGGATCTTTAGCGGGATCGGGTTAAGCACGGCGTACAGGGCCGGGTTGATCAGATGGATGATCCCGACGCCGGCGATTCCGAAAAGGATCAGGTTTCCGATCCACACGCGCCCGTGCAGGTTCATGGGTTTCTGGCTGTAATCCCACCAGCGGGCATGGAAGCGTTTTTCCATGAAATAGCTGGTCAGATATTCCACCAGGCCGCAGAGAACCAGAGAAATCGCGAATGTGGTTCCATAGGCGGATTCCACCGACGAAAGGCTGCCGACAGCCACCGTAATCAGCACTGCCCCGCTTCCGTAGATCGGACAGATCGGGCCGGCAAAAAAGCCCCGGTTAATGAAGCGGTGAAACTGGATATATTTCAGAACAACTTCCATGCACCATCCGGCAAAGGAATAGATATAAAACAGAAGAATCAGGTTCGAAAACCTATCCATGAAGCTCCGCTCCCTCCAGCAGATAATCAATCCCGTCCTGGGAAAGCACCCCCCGTTTCAGGTCTTTCGGCAGCAGCCCCGCTTCATCGGCGGCGTAGTCTTCCTTCCACAGCGGGCTGGTGTAATAGGCTTCCAGCTCCCGCAGTTCTGCGGATGCATCCTGTCCACCGGCGATTTTCTGCTCCGCGCTGTCCAGGATGCTTTCATAATACGCAATCCGTTCTTCCTGAGTCATATTCCGCTCTCTCCGCTTCGGACAGGTCACTGCACGGTGATAATCGCCTGCTGATAATGCGTCAGCCGGTAATGTCCGCGTGCCTGTGCCTGAATCACAATATGGATCTGGTCGCCCGGCGCGGCCTCCTCCGGAATCCGCATCAGTACGGTTTCCCTTTCGACGGCCACCTTCATCGAGGCGGCGCAGGGGGCGCTGGCCTCCCGGTATACCCATGCCCGGATGCTGACAGCCTGCCCGTCCGGGCTGTCCTTATGCGCGTGAAATACCAGCTTTTCACCGGCCTTTGCGGTCAGATCCGTCCCCTCCGCAATGGTCAGCACCGGAGCATGCTCGCCTTTTTCGAAGCTGTCAGTGCCGGCCCACGCAACCCGGGCTGCAAAGTCCCGCTGCACATCCGCCACATAAGGCCACATGGATTCCAGTTCAGATGTTTTCCCCTCCCGGTCGGTATAGTGATCCAGGGAAACATCCCAGAGATTCAGCGCTTCTCCTTTGGAGTTGGTCTGGCCTTCCACCCGGTGGTATCTTCCGGCCATTCCGCCCCAGGCGAAGTTCTCCAGCGTGCGGAATCCCCAGGGGAACAGAAGGATGTAGGTCGGGGAGTCTCCTTCCGAGAGGAAATCGTATTTCTGCGGCACGTAGGACAGGCCCATCTTTGCGCCGAACCATTCATGCACGATATTGGGATTCGCACCGAACTGGGCGTCCTCTCCTTCTCCCTCGTATCGATGCCCGTCCAGCCACGTACAGTATCCGTTCGTCAGGGCACTTTTCCCGGTCAGAATCTCCTGCTTCATGAACGCCGCCTTCAGGGTATCCTTGCTCTCCCCTTCCGGCATCATGAACCACGGATAGGCATAGCTTCCCATCTGCAGGGTCTTCACAAAGAGAATCCCCGGCCAGCTTTCCGCGACATACTCCCGGTATGCCGGATCCTGCTCGCCGCAGGCGGTAATGACGACCTTATGGGTGATCTTTTCATGCAGTGCCGGCCATTCTGCTGTATCCCTGTATTCTGTTTCGATATCCATCAGTGCCCGGGCAATGGTGTTGGTTCCGCCCCAGACCTGGAGGTACAGTGTTCGCTCGTCGTCATCCAGAATATGCTTCCGGATCAGCTCCGACCCCTCTGTCGGAGCTTCCATTTCCCCCTCATATCCGATATTCCCCACCTTGGTGATAGAGCGCAGATAATCCGGTGTCGGATAACCGTCTGCATGCTTCACGAGGTTGGGGTAATCCTTCTCATAATCATCAATCACCCGCATCATCCAGTCCGTGCCCGGCCAGCGGTACGGAGCATCGAAAGGTCCGCTCTGCTCAATCCCTTCAAAATCATCCTTTCGCTTCTTTTCCGGCTTCTTCGCTCCGGGTACACCGATCCAGTGGAACTTGGAGGACGTCTGCACAATCCCCTGCAGCTCGACTTCGTTGGCATAGAAAAGGAAGTGCCGCAGTGAATTCTGATCGTCCACCTCGGCATCCTGGGTGATAATCGTACGGATCTTTGGCATTGGGTTTCTCCTTTCCGGTTCCGGTTTGCTTCATTCAGCGATTCTTCGGGTAGAAAAGGCCCTGCCCGGCGCTTAAGCAAGCCTGATCGTTACGTCCCATATATATCCGGATACAGGCCCAGTGTAATCAGCTTTTCCCGCAGGCTTTTCATGTCTTCCCAGGCTGCTGGTTTCTTGCTTTCATCCCGCAGGAGCGCGGACGGATGATAGGTGGGCATCATCCAGATCCCTTTCCGTTCTGTCCAGATGCCCCGTTCTCTTGTAATCCGGATTTCCGGATTCAGCAGGGCTTTCGCCGCGGTTGCACCCAGCAGGACAATCACCTTCGGCTGGATCAGCCAGGTCTGTATCCGCAGGTGAATCCGGCAGGCGTCGATTTCCTCCGGCAGCGGCACCCGGTTGCCCGGCGGCCGGCATTTCACGACGTTGCAGATATACACTCTCTCCCGGGGCAGCTGGATGGCCGCCAGCATCTTCGTCAGCAGCTGCCCTGCTGCGCCGACAAACGCCATTCCCTGTTCGTCTTCGTGTTCTCCCGGTCCTTCTCCGATCAGCATCAGTGGAGAGTTCCGGTCTCCCTGTCCCGGCACCTTGTGACGAATCCGCTGACAGAGGGGGCAAAGCCGGCAGGCTTCAACCTGTGTATCAAACAGTTCCCAGTTGATCTCCGCCATCTTCTCTCCTCTCTGCCGTCTCCGCAGGTCTGAAATCTGCTTGAATGCCTGTATGCTTCCCCCTGATTCGGTTCAGCGGATCAGTCCTCCGCAATCAGCTTTTTCAGCACAGCCACCATTTTCTCCATGGCCTGGACCGGAATCAGTTCCTTCCGTCCGTGGAAGTTGTACCCGCCCGTCGAGAGGTTCGGACATGGCAGTCCCATGTAGCTCAGCCGTGCGCCATCCGTTCCGCCGCGGATCGGAGTAATGATCGGCTCCACGCCGCAGGCCCGGAAAGCGGCCTTCGCCTTTTCCAGGATTTCCGGATGCTGCTCCACGATTTCCTTCATGTTCCGGTAGGAATCCCGCAGATCGACCCGGACCGTCCCGTCGCCGTATTTCGCGTTCAGATATTCCCCGATCCGGAGCACAGTCTGCTTCCTAGCCTCAGCCTTGACAGCATCATGATCCCGGATAATGTACTTCAGAATGGCTTCTTCCTCGTCGCCTTTCATGCTCGCCAGATGATAGAAGCCCTCATATCCTTCCGTATGCTCGGGGCGCTCCCAGGCCGGCAGCATCCCGGCAAACTCCATGGCAATCAGGCTCGCGTTCTTCATCTGGTTCTTCGCGCTGCCCGGGTGAATGTTTACGCCCTTCACCGCAACCGTGCAGGAAGTTGCATTGAAGCATTCGTATTCCAGTTCGCCCAGGGCGCCGCCATCCACCGTGTAGCCGAAATCCGCCCCGAAGTTTGCGACGTCAAACAGATCTGCGCCCCGTCCGATTTCCTCATCCGGAGTAAATGCGATGCAGATTTTTCCATGATCCGGCGCGTCATCCCGGGTCATGTCTTCACACAGGCTCATAATCTCCGCGACGCCGGCCTTGTCGTCAGCTCCCAGCACCGAATCCCCGGAGGTGACCACCAGATCCATTCCCTTCAGATCAGACAGGAAATCAAATCCATCGATCACCACGCCGTTTTTCAGCGTAATCGGCCCGCCGTCGTAGTTCTTCACGATTTGCGGAGTTGTTTTTCCTTGGACTCCGTCCGAGGTATCCATATGGGCGATCAGCCCGATCGCCGGAGCATGGCCCTTTCCTTTTGCCGGAATTGTCCCGTATACATATCCGTGTTCATCCATCCGGGCGTCCGCGATTCCCATCTCCCGCATTTCTTCCGCAAGCATCGCGCCCAGAACCTTTTGGCCGGGTGTCGACGGGCAGCCCGGGTTCTCTTCATTGGATGTCGTCTCAACCTGTACATATTTCAGGAACCGGTCCAGCACTGTCATTGTCTGTTTCCTCCTTGTTTTGCGGCATCTCTGATTATGATATCACGCCTTCCCGCCTTTCGCAATCAGATCCTCGAACGGGTTCTGACGGAGAATCCGGCCCGGCAGCTGCTGTACGGATCAGACCAGATCCGCATAGTGAAACCCGGTCAGCTTCTGCAGGTCCCCGGGAGCAACCTCGACCTGTGCTCCGACCTTTCCCGCGCTGACAAAAATCTTCCCCATGCCTTCCGCGCTCCGGTCCAGAAAGGTTGGAAAGGCCTTTTTCATGTTGACCGGCGAGCAGCCGCCGTGAATATATCCCGTCAGGGGCAGCAGCTGTTTCTGGGGAATCATGCTGATGGCTTTCTCCCCGGCCGCTGCAGCCGCCTTCTTCAGGTTCAGTTCCGCAGCGACCGGAATCACAAAGACATAATACTTTCCCGGTTTCCCGCTGGTCACCAGGGTCTTGAACACACATTCCTGAGGTTCTCCCAGCCGCTCTGCGATCTCGACACCTGTCAGCGTGCTGTCCGCCTCATAGTAATGACCTGTATAGGCCATTTTATGCTGCTCCAGCGTTCGCATCACATTGGTTTTTTCATTCGCTTTCATGTTCGTTCCGCCTCTTTCCTCGGGGGCTCTCCCGCACGTACCGTTCGATATGCTTCCCTCAGTGGATATTGTTCACGATCCCGATGGAGATATATCCCTCCATAAGCGCCCGGAAATCGGATTCCTTCTCCGGCTCATTCCGCAGCACGCTTTCTGTATCGAGCGTCCCGCTGACTGCGACCCGGATCCCACCGTCTTCCCATGCTTCGATCGTCCTGTATTCTGCCTGATACATCGGACACCTGCCCACCGTCCGGTTCTCCCGGATGCCGCGGAAATCCTCTGCGTTTCCGCCCGGAAAATTAACATTGAAAATCTGCCCGGCCTGCAGCTTCCGCTGCGTCAGATCAGTCAGGATTTTCTGCAGCCAGGCGTCAGTCAGCCCATGAATTCCGCCCGCAGCCTCGGATACGGCAATCGCGGGAATATTCAGCGCGGCAGCTTCGAAGGCTGCGCCGGCAGTCGCCGAGTACTGGATATCCGGCGCCATATTGTATCCGTCATTGATCCCGGAAAAAACCCAGTCCGGCTGTTCCTTCAGCAGATGAGCCGTTCCGATCCGGACGCAGTCAGCCGGTGTTCCGGAACAGGCATAAGCCCGGACGCCCGCGACCGGCAGCGCCACCGGATGAAGGTCGACCGCCTGTCGTACCGTGATGCTG
>JAFRGU010000130.1 GCA_017433675.1 Clostridia bacterium | reverse complement strand
GCGGTGAAGGCCGTATAATCCTCCCCGCCGTAGGCCGCGTCGATGTGGGCACAGCCATCCCGCAGGAGGGCCGGATCCGCGCCCGTGGGCGGGGTCGACTCGAACATGGCTTCGCCGGAGGCGATGTGCAGGAGCTCATAGTTCGCGGCGAAGAGGCTCGGGGACATGGACGCCCGGATCCGGGCCAGCTCCTCCTTCGAGATGAGGCCGGTATGGTAGCAGTCGTAGCGGTGGATATTGGGCATGAGGGAGAAGACGTCCTCCCTGTGCCAGGGTGTCCCCAGGTTGATGATCCGCCCGCCCCGGTTCCGGATGTTCTGCAGCTCCTGATACTGCATCTTCGTCCGCTCCCGCTCCGCCCGGGACAGGCGGTCCGTGATATTGCAGATATCGTCCGTGATCACCACCGCGGCATGCTTGCCGGTGATGGAGGCCTTCATGCCGATGCCCAGCAGCTGGGGCGAGCCCATGGGCGACGTCCAGAGATTCGTGGACAGATGATCCGAGGCCTCCTCCGTAATCGCCAGGCGCAGGCCGTGATACAGCAGGCGGCAGAGGCGGGCGAAGGTCTCCGTGCGGAGGATCTTCGCCACCATGCGGAGCATCTCCGAAACGTCGTTATCCGCCTTCCGGACGAAGATGATGTTCTTCCGCGGCTCGATGATCATCATGAGGGAGATGGCCACCGCCAGGCAGGAGGACTTATAGGCCGCCCGGTGGGCCTGCAGGGTGTAATCCTCCGTACCCAGCACCATCTCCCGGATCCAGCGGCCGTGGAGGGGCGTCAGATCTGAAAACCCGACCTCGACGCCGATCTGCTCCGCCGCTTCCAGGATCCCTGCCAGCAAATCCCTGGATTCACTCATTCCTGCGTTTCCTCCTTCAGTTTTTCTCTGGCCCGTGTCAGCACGGCCATAATATAAGCCTCGGATTCCTCAAGGGTCTCCTGCACCGGGGCGGTTTTCGCGGAAGATCCGGGCTTGCCGCAGGCGCGGTCCAGGATCATCCCGATCACCTTCAGGAGGTTGGCCTCGGAGGTACTGTCATTCTCCAGGAGCGCCGAGAGCCTTTGCAGCGCTTTGGGGATCAGCTTCCGGAACTCGTTCAGGATCTCCGGATCCTCCAGGAGCTGCGGCGGCAGCTCCGGCAGGCAGGAATCAGGGTCAGACGGGTTGATATCCAGTTCATTTTCTGTTTCAGGCATGGGGACTCTCCTTTCAGGGTTTTCAAATTCGGACAGGGTGAAGACAATTCCACCGGGGGCGTCAGTGCCGGAAGCGGACCAGCAGCTTATCCATCTGCGACTCCGTCAGCAGGCCGGCGGCCGCCGCGGCCAGCGCCAGACGGTCCTCCTTCTGCCACTGGTCGCCGAACGCCCGGATATTCAGGACCGCGTCGATATAGGCTTCATTCGCATTCGCCTCCGGCGTTTCCAGGCCGAGCAGGAATTCCACCGAGCAGCCGAGACGCTGACAGACAGCCAGCAGGGTCGGCACGCTGGGGACCTTCCCGGCCGCCGTAAAGCGGTACATGGTATTCCGGGCAACACCGATCTTGTCCGCGAAATGGCCGACAGAGTCATGCTGGACCCGGATCAGCCGGCCCAGGCGCTGACCGGCTTCGCGCATGTTGGGGAAAATCTGCGGGGTTTTACAGATCATGGGCATCTCCTTTCGAAATGGCAACCAGGAAACGTAATCAACCAGGATTTCATAAACTTTTTAAAAATCCATATCATCCATATCATCATTATTTATGTCGTAAATGTTTTTCCATATTCTTCGTTTCTTTCTTTTCTCTTAAAGGGAAAATATAGATACTATAAGGGACAGAGGGCAGAAACCAACCGGCAACCGAGCAGCAACCGGGAAACAGGGAATAACGTCAGAAGGGATAATAAGGCTCTTCCTTCCGGTATACCTTCTGTTTTCCCCAGCGGGTTGTCAGAATCGTATCCGTCCTTTTCCAGCCCGGAATACCATTCATTATCTGGGCAATTTCAATCGAATCCTTCCTGCACGGCTTGACTTCATCCGGTTCATTCAAAGCACAGTGCCAGAGCTCAATAATCGAGACCGTCGCCTTCGGATCCTTCTTCGTCTGATCGAGATAATCCGTAATCGCGCCGACCCGCCAGTCATCTTCCATGGCATTCTCCTGCTCCTTCCGGATCAGATCGATCACCGCCCTGTCCGCATACGGGGACAGCTTCCCCTGTTTGTACAGCGCCACAGCCTCGGCCCAGCACTGGACAATTTGCGCCCTGATCTCCTTTTCATGGGCACGAATCTCATACCCGTCCGACCTGCACTGGACCGGATAAAAGCGGCGATTGCCGGTCCGGTCGGAAAGAAAGAGCGGATTATTCGTCGTACCGATAAAGATGCAGCCGCGGAGCCTCGTCTGGCTATGACGGTCATAGGGCGCCCGGTAGGTATCCTCCTGGGCAGTTATGAACGCCTTGATCGCTTCGGCTTCCCTGACCCGGGTCATGGCCATGAGTTCCGTCATATCGATGATCCAGGCGCCGTTCATCGCCTCCACGGCTTCCCTGCCGCCAATGACCTTCAGCTCCCGGTACCAGTCATCATTCATATTCAGCCAGCGGACCGTGGTGGATTTGCCGCAGCCCTGTTTTCCGACCAGGACAACCATGTCATCAAACTTACAGCCGGGTTCCAGGGCCCGGTGAATACCGCCGGCAAAGATCAGGCGGGAGACCTCCCGGATATAGGGCGTATCATCGCAGGACAGAATATCATGAAGAAAAGACTGAATCCGGGGTTTTCCGTCCCAGACCAGGGAATTCAGCAGATCCGTCAGCGGGTTCACCTGGTGATAGCTGAGAAAAACCTGCAATGCATCCCGCAGCATTTTTTCATGATACAGTCCATATTCCTTCTGAAACCACAAACGCATCTTGGCATCATGAACATCCGTCCATTCGCACCATTTATCCTGAACGGGATCTAAAAGCTCAGGCTTTCCGGTCATCGCATTCAACCGAAACGAATCCCCGAACTTTTCCTCAAGCAGCCTGAAAAATGTATCAATACTGGGTTTCAGGTCGGTACCCTGGATATTGTTTGTCAGGCTGACCGGCGATTTGTTTTCGTCAGCCCCTGCTGCAGGCGTTTGCTTCTTCGCCAAGAACGCACCTCCTCCCGAAACTGGTCCAGGTTTGACAGACGGTATTCCAGATAATCCATTTCCTCCCGGAGAGACAGATAATGCGTCCATTCGTCCGCAGAGCGCTCCGGGACGGGCTTCCGGTCGATCAACCGCCAGTCGTCATATTTGCGGGATAGCTGATTTTCGATCAGGATCTGAACCGCGTCCGCCGCAGACAGAAAAACCTTCTCAATCCAGTCCAGCATGGATTGAGTCCGGGTGTATTTCTCCTGAATCCGGAAATTCTCCACCGAGACGAGGTCCAGATTCAGAGAGGCGTCAATCGCTTTCACCGCTGTCGAAAACGAACAGCCTTCATGCTTCATCACAAAATCGATCACCGATCCGCCGGCGTGGCAGCCGAAGCAGTACCAGCCCCTCCGGCTGCCATTGTCGTAAATTTTCAGGGACGGGGTCGGATCGTGATGAAACGGACAGCGCATGAAGCCTTTGCTGTCCGGCTCATAGCCATAGAGCCGGACAACAGAAGAAACCGGGAT
>JAFRGU010000129.1 GCA_017433675.1 Clostridia bacterium | reverse complement strand
TCGGACGCATGCCGGTATTTCTTCACGCCTGATTTTCCTGATCAAAATCTGTATACCTCCTCCCGCACGTCCCATGATACTCCTTGATCATTTCCGAATGGATGGCTGTTTCCATCCCAATTCCTTCACAAATCCACAAGAAAGGTTTCTTCAGAACAGATTATCAGAGAAAACGCTGTTTGTCCATGGGACGGATGCCGGAGACTGCGGAAACTGGGTTGCAGAAACAGATTGCTTTTTCAGGGGTGATATGCTAAAATGCTCAAAGATAAAGCGACCTGAAATCAATGAACAGAAACCGGAACGGAAAGGATGAATCTTTTATGTCACAGAAAACTTATGGCAAGGGAGAAGTGATTTTTCAAAAGGGGGGTTATGGGGACAGCCTGTTTCAGATTCTGAAAGGCTCCGTGGATATCGTGCTGGATGGCGGAAAGGATAACGCTGTACTGACGGAGATGACGGAAGGAAAGTTTTTCGGAGAAATGGGAGCCCTGACCGCCTGCCCCCGCAGCGCGACGGCGATTGTCCATGAGGACGGCACGGTGCTTCGGGAAATCGCCTGGGAGGAAATGGATGCCTGCTTTGGAACCAACCCGGAGATTATTCTGGAGCTGATGAAGCATCTGTCCCAACGTCTGCGGAGCCTGACAAAGGAATACGAGGACGCGAGCAGCACGCTGGATCAGATCAAAGGAAAAGAAAAGCCGGAGGTCAGCGAGGGACTCCGGACGAAGATTGCACGCTTCCTGACCCTGCATCGGAGCGAAGGCGCGGGAAAGGCTCAGATCAGTATTGAAACCCGGAAAAAGCTGACGGGGATGGAACATGCTCAGGGGAAGACGAACCCGGTGAAGGCTTATCCTGCGGGGGCAATCATTTTCCGGGAGGGAGAGGACTCCCCCGCCATGTACGATATCCACTGGGGCCGGATCGGGATTTTTACCGGATACGGCACAGCGAACGAGCGCAGGCTGACGGAGCTGGCGGCCAACAATTTCTTCGGAGAGCTGGGTATGCTTGACGGAGAGCCGCGGAGTGCCACGGCCGTGGTGCTGGAGGATCAGACCAGCATCGAGGAAATCCGCCCCGAGGATCTGGCGGAGCTTTTCAAAATCAATCCGAACAAGGTGTGGATGATTTTTGCCCACCTGAGCAAACGGCTGACTCAAATGACGGAAGCATTCGATGAAGTATGTACTGAGCTGGACAAACTGCAGGGTTAAGGAGTCCCCTGCGGGTTGAGCAGGGCGAAAGGGCCGAGCAACCTGTCACCGACCGGTTGTCCGGCCCTGTTTTGTAAGGGCGGAGAGGCATACCGATGCAGATTTATATAGATACCTGCGTGCTTCCCCGGTGCCGCCTGGAGGAAGGACGGCTGTACCGGGAACGCTTTGGGGAGCAGCTTGGATTTGAGCTGCTGCTCATGTTTGACATTCCGGATTTCGAGGCAAACCTGAAGCAGAACCGGGCGATGCTGGAGGCGGGGCCGCTGATTTTTCATGAACCGGTCTGGGGGGTAGAGCATACCGCAGCGCGGGGCAGCATGGCCTGGGAGGAGAGCCAGTTTCATCTGCAGAAGACAGCGGAGTGGGCAAAACGACTGCATCCAATATATATGGTATACCATCTGAACAACTGTGCTGTACCGGCCCACAGGAAGGAACGCATGCTGCAGCGGACACTGGAAAACCTGGAGGAGACCCGGGAACTGTTTCCGGGCACGGAGCTGCTGGTCGAAAACACCGGGATCGCAGCAGACGGAAACCGGATGCTGGATCAGGAGGAATTTACAGCCCTTTGCCGGGAGCGGGATTTCAGGGTGCTGATTGATGTGGGGCACGCAAATGCCAACGGATGGGATATTCCGAAAATGATCAGGGAACTGAAAGACAGCGTCCGGGGGTATCATCTGCACAACAATGACGGCCGGTATGACCTGCACAGGCGGCTGAGGGACGGAACCCTGAAGATGGATCGGCTGATCCCGCTGCTGCGGCAGGAGACTCCGGAGGCATTCCTGGTGGTTGAATATACCCGGGAAGAATATCACGGGGAGCCGCTTTGCCGGGATTTACAGCTTTTGCGGGACAAACTGGGGAAAGGAGGAACGGAGGGCTGTGGAGCTTCAGGAAAAAGTTCTGGGATATATCTTTGAAAATCTGGAAGATACCATTCTGATGACCGGCAAAAAGGGCGAAATTCTTTACATGAACCGGGCGGGAGAAAAACTGTTCGGCTGCGGATCCGGCTGGACGGGAAAAAAACTGTGGGAAATCATTCCCGTGGTGGAGCGGAACGATCCGCTGATCCAGCTGATCATTGATGCTTTTGAGGAAAAGCGGAAATCCTTTCATGCCCTGATGGATTATGAAGGAAGCAGCGGAGAATTGGCCCGACTGCATATCAGCGTAACCTGCCTGTGGGAGGAAAGCTGCTCCCTGCTGCTGGTGATCAATGATGTGACGGAGATCGCCCGGCTGAATTCCACCTTCGTCCGCTATACATCCCCGGAAATCGCCAACTATGTGCTGAACACGGAGGAGGGCCGGCGGCAGGGCGGAAGCCGCCGGGAAGTAACCATTCTGATGAGTGATCTGCGCGGGTTTTCAGCGCTTTCCGCAACGCTGCCTTCGGAAACCATGATTCAGCTGCTGAATCATTATTTCGGGCAGATGGCGGAGATCATTGAAAGGCACCAGGGAACCATCATTGAGTACCTGGGGGATGGCATCTTCGTGGTTTTCGGCGCACCGGCCGAAAACTCCCGGCATGCGGACGCGGCTGTGGCCTGTGCCATTGAAATGCAGAACGCCATGGCGGAGGTCAATCACTGGAATCTGGAAAACGGGTACCCGGAAATTGAAATGGGGATCGGGATCAGTACCGGAATGGTGACCGTCGGAAATATCGGATCGGATCAAAAGATGAAATACGGGTGCGTCGGGGGACCGGTCAATCTGGCCGGCCGGCTGGAAGCAATGAGTACGGGCGGACAGATTCTGATGACGGAGCTGACCCGTGCGGCGCTGATGGAAACACCCCGGATCTGCCAGGTCCACAGCGTGCTGCCCAAGGGATCTGAAACGTCCGTTCAGGTTTATGAAACGACAGGCCTGGGAGAAAAATGGCGCCAGGCGGGGAAGGAGGAAGAATCCCGCTGGGAAATACTGCCGGATGGGGTATCCTTCTCCTATCATCTGATGGACGGAAAGATTACACAGGAGGCTGAACACACAGGCTGTCTGTGGAAAATTGCTGCGACGGAGAAGGAAGGGCGGATGACCACGGATACCCCCCTGCAGGAGCTGCAGAATCTGGTGCTCCTGCTTGGAGAAAACGCGTATGC
>JAFRGU010000128.1 GCA_017433675.1 Clostridia bacterium | reverse complement strand
GGACCGACCCACTGGCCGCCGGAAGACCTGATCCGACGGGATATACAGGCCGGTCACAGCTATGTATGCCTCAGTGACGATGATCGGGTAATCGGAACCTTCTTCTTCATTCAGGGAAAGGATATCGAGCCCACCTATCGGGAGATTGATGACGGACACTGGCTGGATGGCAGTCCCTACGGGGTTGTGCACCGGATCGCCTCCGATGGTTCCGAAAAGGGCATCGGATCCTTCTGCCTGCAATGGGCATATCAGCAGTGTGGTCATCTGCGGATTGATACCCACGGAGATAATACCGTGATGCAGAGCCTGCTGAAGAAGCTCGGCTTTGTCCACTGCGGAACCATCTATGTCTATGAGGATCGTGATCCCCGCCTCGCCTTTGAAAAGTCACCGAAAGTCACCGTAGCAGGGAGCTGAGCAGTATGATGACGGACTATACTGTATCCGAAAAAAACGCCCCTCTGATCGTTGTGGTCGGCGGAGCCAATATGGACATCGGTGGGAAGCCGGACGGTCCGCTGCGGGAGAAAGACTCCAACCCCGGACGGGTCCGGACCTCCGTGGGCGGTGTCGGGCGCAATATTGCTCATAACCTGCGCCTGCTGAATCTGCCGGTTGCTTTTCTGACCGCTCTTGGCAAGGATGCCTATGGGGATCGGGTGGTCGCAGAATGCGCCATGGCCGGCATCGACTGTGAGCGTGTTCTCCGGACCCATGACGAGCCTACCTCAACCTACCTCTTTATTGCCGACGAGACCGGAGATATGCGGCTCGCGATCTCAGACATGGCCATCTGCAGCCTGATTAATCCGGCATACCTGTCGGGGCAGCGGGATCTGCTGGATACAGCCGATGTTCTTGTCCTGGATGCCAATCTTCCGGAGGAAACCATCCGGTATCTGGCCGAAACCTGCGCTGTGCCCATTTTTGCAGATCCGGTCTCCGTTTCCAAAGCCGGAAAACTGAAGAATGTCCTTGGCCGGCTCCATACGCTGAAACCCAACCGGTTGGAGGCGGAACAGCTCACGGGAATCTCCATTCGCACGGATGCGGATCTGGCCCGGGCTGCAGATGCACTGCTGGCCACCGGCCTGAAACGGGTTTTCCTTTCCCTGGGTATTGAGGGCGTTTTTGCTGCGGAAGCCGGACAGCGGATTCACGTTCCCTGCTGCCCGGCTGTCCCGAAAAACATGACCGGCGCCGGAGACGCGATGCTGGCCGGGCTGGTCTGGAGTTATCTGCAGGAGAAGGATCTCGTCTCCTCCACCCGTCTGGCTGCCGCAGCAGCAGCCATCGCAGTGGAAGGCACCCGTACGGTCAACCCGGCGCTTTCCCCGTCCGCGCTGCTTGAAAAGGCAGCGCTCTGCCTGTGATTTCCAGCCAGAATCCGGCTCTGCGGTGCTTTCTTCAGTCCCTGAATTCGAAATTTCCTGTAGTATTTCTGTGGAACCTGTGATATCATAAAATCGGCTGTTGGAAACCAATTCAGCAATCGCTTTTCGGTTGATCATTGTAACAAAATCCCGTGCCTTTTCCCCCTGTACGCGAACGTATTTACGTCCTCAAAGCTGCCGGCAAAATTCAATGTGCCGGCCTGTCAGAAAGGAGAAAAACAATGAAGTATGACGTTGTTGCCCTGGGAGAGCTGCTGATCGACTTCGCCCCTGTTTCCAGGTCCGAAACCGGCTACCCGGTTCTGGCCGCCCAGCCCGGCGGTGCGCCGGGGAACTTTCTGGCTGCGCTGAACAAGTTCGGCCTGCGTACCGCCATGATCGGCAAAGTTGGAGATGATATGTTCGGCCGGCTGCTGCTCGGTACGTTGCAGGCTGCCGGAATTGACACAAGATGCGTGCTTGCGGATCCGTCCGTGTTCACCACGATGGCTTTCGTCTCTCTGGACGAAAGCGGAAACCGGGACTTCAGCTTTGCCCGGAAACCCGGCGCAGACACCTGCCTGCGGCCGGAGGAAGTGAATGAAACCCTGCTCCGGAGTACGAAAGTATTCCACTTCGGTACCCTGTCCCTGACGGATGAGCCTGCCGCCGCCGCCACCCGGAAGGCCATCGAAACCGCAAAGGCTGCCGGAGCGTTGATCAGCCTCGACCCCAACTTGCGGAAACCGCTTTGGAACTCTGAAGAAGATGCTAAATCGGCAATTGAATGGAGCCTGCGGCAGGCGGATATTGTCAAGATCAGTGACGAGGAAATTGATTTCCTCTGGGGCCTGTCTCCGGAAGAAGGCGCGCAGAAGCTGATCCGGGAATATGGCGTTTCCCTGGTCTACGCCACGCTGGGCCCGAAGGGCTGCCACGCGGTGACAGCAAGCCAGGCGGTGACAGTTTCCAGTCCATCCGGCATCCACGTAGTGGATACCACCGGTGCCGGAGATATCTTTGGCGGAAGCGCCATGAGCCAGTTCCTGCGGACCGGAAAAGCCCCGAAGGACCTGACTGAAGAAGAACTGCGCCGGATCGTTTGCTTCGCCTGCACGGCTGCCAGCCTTTCCACCCAGAAGCACGGAGGCATAGCCAGTGTTCCTGAGGAAACAGACGTTCAGGCAAAGATGGCGGAATAAAACGTCTTTGGCTTCATATACATCTGCTCAGTTCACTGCTCCGTCATTTCAGAACCGCGGATGGTAATAGCAGCGTCATGTATGAAAAAAGGGGTTGTCTCAAAATGGCCGAAACCGGTCATCAGAGACAACCCCTTCCTTGTGCGCTCAAATATGAACCGCTTCCTCCAGCCGGTTCGCTGTTTCCTGCAGAAGGCCCAGATCCCAGAGCAGGCTGCTGGTCAGATATTTATCCCGGATCTCCCGGCTGCCCAGGAAAGCAGCCAGCGTATCCTGATGAGTCAGGCCCAGATCGGCCGGAACCAGAGGCATACCGCAGCGTTTCATCAGGGCCAGGATCTGATCCCGGGGCGGGAGCTCCTCCCGGATGATCTGCTGGATTTCCGCCCAGTGCTCAGTAATGGTGCGCAGATGAGCCCGCTGGGTTTCCGGCCGGTTTTTCCCGACCTTTTCCTCAATTGCCAGGACAGTCGGCGTCACCGGCCCGAATATTTCTGCCATCTGCTTCTCCCAGGCTTCCTGGGAAAATTCCTGCATAGCCGTTTCCGCCTTAGCCGTATCCACAGCTTCCGTTGCCAGCATATGCTCATAAATCCAAAGCACAATCAGAGTACCCACGCCTACCTGGATGCCGTGAAGATCCGAAGGTTTGCCCCGCTGCAGCGCCTGCATCTCCCAGAGATGGCTGAAATAATGCTCCAGTCCGCTGGCTGGACGGCTGATCTCCGCAAAAGCCATGCTCATGCCGCTGATGACCAGACCCTCAAGCACCGCCTTCAGCGCTTCCGGCTCCCGCCTCATGAGTCCGTCCGCCTGGTCCACGATCTTCTTCAGGCAGGCCCGCACCATGCCGGCGATTTCCTCGCAGTACGGATCCCCGTGGACAATATGGCTGATCCGCCATTCGCATACAGAAACATACTTGGCCAGCATATCCCCCAGGCCGGCCTGGAGCATGATATCCGGGGCTGTTGCCAGGATATCTGTATCAGCAATAATCGCCTCCGGGCAGGCGTTATACAGGCTGACCTTGAGGCGGTTCTGAATCATGGAGGCTGAATTGGAGCAGTAGCCGTCCATGGACGGCGCTGTGCAGACGACCATGCTGGGCAGGGCACAGGCGTGAGCCAGCACCTTGCAGCAGTCGTTGATGACGCCGCTGCCCACGGCAATGATCACGTCGCATGCCGGGTCCATCGCCATGGTCAGAGCGCCCATCGCCCATTCGTCCGGCTCCATCTTGCCTTCCCGGTGCGGGAAAACGAATTCCGACCAGGAGATCCCCGCCTCCCGCAGCACTGTCCGCACCTGCTCCCCGGCGGCGCGCTCCGTGTTTTCATCCATGACCACCATGGGACGCTTCCGGCCCCGGCTCTTCATCGCTTCTGGCAGGGTTTTCACCGCGCCCGGCCCGGCCCGGAAAAACCGCAGTCCGCAGCGGTGGATTTTTCCGCAGGAACAGCGAATGCCCTCCTCCCGGGTCAGCTCCGCCAGGCTCATCTCACTCAGATGCTTCTCCATGTTTTCTCCCTTTCTGCCCCGCGCCGGAAAACGTCCTTCAGCGCCGGATATATTTCACTGTACAGTTCAAACGCGTTTTCATAGGCTGTCCGGCCGGATAAATCCGGCCTGATCTCCCGTTCGGTTTTCAGAATGCTGACCGCTTCCTCTGCCGATCGGTACCATCCGGTACCCATCCCGGCAATCAGCGCGGCGCCATAGGCGCCGCCCTCGGAGGCCGCGCTCAGTGTCACCACCGGAACACCGATAATATCTGCCTGCAGCCGCAGGAAGAGCGCGCTCTTCGCGCCTCCGCCGGAGGCCGCCAGACTGTCCACCCGGGTGAAGGAGCGGTAGATTTCGACGATCTGCCGCAGAGAATAAACAATCCCTTCCATCACGGCCCGGATCATATCTGCCCGTGTCGTGTTCAGACTCAGTCCGTAAAGCACTCCCCGGGCCGCGGCGTCCGGCCAGGGACAGCGCTCCCCGCTCAGATATGGGGCAAAGACAATGCCTCCTGCCCCGGGAACGGATTGCTC
>JAFRGU010000127.1 GCA_017433675.1 Clostridia bacterium | reverse complement strand
ATTACTGGATTTGTTGGTTGAAGGCGGCTGGAATTCGGGCTGTGCGGACTTTTGCGGAGGCGGCGCTGGCTTATATCGGGACGAGCGCGACGGTGCTGGGAGATGTGAACTGGATCGGGGTGCTGAGCGCGGGAGCCTTTGGGGCGGTGACGGCGATGCTGCTGGCGCTGACAGGGCTGCCGGAGGTCGAGTAAGTGTTTCTTCAGACGCCGGTGATCATTCCCCGAAGGAAGGGGATTACTTTCCGGACAAAGGGGAAGCGTACTTATGTGCAGTATGAGACAAAGCGGATCTGGGATCCGACACGGAAATATACGAGGGTGGAACGATGCGAAATCGGGGTACAGGTTCCGGGAATACCGGAGATGATGCTGCCGAATGAGAATTATCTGCAATACTTTCCGGAGGAGGAAAGGAAAATGAATGAGGACGAGAAGGAGCTGATTGAGGAATATACAGCGAAGCGGGACCGGGGATATATGCTGAAGGATTTTTTCGATCATCTGTATTTTGAATTTCAGCCCATGAGCCGGCGGAAACAGGATACCGTGATGAATGAGGATAAGGTGAAGCGGCTGAACAGGGTGCTGGGTCCGCTGACTGAGATGATGAAAGAAGAGGAATACGCTGAATTCCTGCAGACGATTCCGGAACCGAAACGAAGCACGAACAAGGACGGAGAAGAAATCATCACCGGGATGACATACAGCGACGTGGAGCTGCTGATGAGCCAGTTTAAGGGCGCGCTGAGCCGGTTTTTCAGCCGGAAAAGATGATTTCCCACTCGTTTTTTTTCCCACTCGTTGAGTTTGCTTTACGGAAAGGGGGATTTGCACATGGAAGAAAAGGAAATGGATCAGCAAAGTCCGGAGAAGCTGCGGGTGATATTTCTGGAGATCTGTCCGATGGTGATTGACCGGATTGAGGATATGATCAGGAACCCGAACACGCCGATTACTGCGCAGGTACAGCTGATTGCGATGGTGCTGGACCGGGCGCTGGGGAAGCCGGAGACGCCGGTGAAGGTAAGTACGGAGGATACGAGTTTTGAGGAGGCGGAGGCGATGCTGATGGAGATTGTACGGGAGATACAGGCGGAGGAAGGGATGATTGATGGGTTACCGGATGGGGATGCGAAGGAGTGCCCGTGAGCAGCCCTTCGTCGGGTGTTCCATCTCTCGGCACGGCTCGCGCCTCCGTTGAGCCCTGCAGCGGTACAAAGGCTCTGCCGGCGCTGACGCTTGGCACAGCCTAAGTACCGGCGGGCTCAAAGGGCCTCGCGACGGAATCACCCGCCCGGGCTGCCTCTTTATGGTCAATTGAATTGGTTTTTTCTGCTTCGCATTTTTGAGGTTTTTTTACATGAGAAACGTTTTGAATAAAGCAGTGGTTAAGGAACTGATCCAGCATCCGGAAGGACTGGGACGGAAGGTGGGGTTTGAGGATCTGACGCCGATGCATGGGGAATGGATAAGAGAGATTGTGATGGGGATCGGGGATTACACCCTGCAGGCACACCGGGGGAGCTACAAGAGCAGCTGCCTGGCGGTGGCGATTGGCATTATTATGATTCTGTATCCGCACCGGAATATTATCTTTTTGCGGAAGACGGACGACGACGTGGCGGAAATGATGCGGATGGTGGGGAAGATTCTGAAGAGTCCGGAGTTTCGCGGGCTGGTGAAGCAATGCTACCGGCAGGAGCTGGTGCTGACGATGGAGACGACGGAGCAGATCAGCACGAACCTGTGGAAGAGCCCGATGGGGGCTCCGCAGCTGCTGGGGATGGGAATAAGAGGAAGTATTACGGGGAAACACGCTTATTATGTGATCACGGACGATATCTGCAACCGGGACGACCGGGCGAGCCGGGCGGAACGGGAGCGGACGAAGGCCCAGTACGACGAGCTGCAGAACATCCGGAACCGGGGCGGGCGGATCATCAACCTGGGAACGCCGTGGCATAAGGACGACGTTTTCACGAAGATGCCGAATATTCACAAATATGACTGCTGCACGACGGGGCTGATCCCGGAGGGGAAGCTGCAGGAGATACGGGAGCTAAAACAAAAAATAGTGCTGTAATATTTAATACACTATTTTAAGGCTCGCGAAGTTAACTTAACTACTATCATCGATAGCGACAATTTCCCCTTCTCAATCGGTACCAATCGCACTTT
>JAFRGU010000126.1 GCA_017433675.1 Clostridia bacterium | reverse complement strand
TCAGCCGCCGCTTCCACGAATTCCTTCTTCAGCGGATGCAGGGCGTTGTCCGCCATCAGGTACAGATTCTCCAGCCCCTGGGAGGCAAACGTGACCTCGATGGTATAATCGTCCAGCACCTTGAAGCCGACGTTCTCCGCGCCGGTCTGGCCCGCGTTGTACGCTTCGGCATTCAGCACGCAGAAACCACTAGCTGCCTGGCTGTGGCCGGCTTCGGGATCGATCAGGCGGAAAAAGGCATACTCGAAATCATGCGCGTTCAGGGGCGTTCCATCGCTCCACACGCTCTCGCGCAGATGGAAGGTGTACACGTCGCCGGCTTCGTTGGCGTCCCAGCTTTCGGCAATGCCGGGCACAACATCGCCATTGAATACCCGTACAAGGCCTTCAGTGGTATAGGATACGATATTGTTGGATTCGTCATCGGATGATTCGGCCGGATCCAGCGAGGTGGACTCATAGCCGCGTGCCCAGGTCAGGGTCTTGCCTTCGGCCATGGCCGGGAGGGTAAGCAGCGCCATCATCAGCGCCAGCAGCAGGGAAACGATGCGTTTCATGGGAAATCCTCCTTTGTTTGTCTTTTGTTCCCATATCCATGGGTTATCATCGGCGGCTTTCACCGCTGATTACCGTTGATTGATGTCCTCCATCAGCCGGAGGCGGGCCTGCTCAGAATCCCGCCGGCACAGCGCGTCCACGATGCCCTTGTGGTAGTCCTGCCAGGAAGCGAGCTTCTCCGGAGAGACATACTGCTCCACCCGGGAGGCTGAGCCCAGCAGGTTCTCCATCGCGCTGATCAGGTAGGGATCCCCGGTCAGCCTGGTCATCTCCACATGGAACCGCCGGTTGGCGGCGCTGATGTTTTCCACAGCCATCGGGTCGTCGATGATGAAGCCGTACAGGCTGCGCAGCTCCTCATCCCCGGCTTCCTCGCAGATTACGTTCACCACCAGGGTCTCCAGGCAAATGCGCAGGCGCTTGATCTGTGCCATTTCCTGCGGCGTCAGCGCCCGCACCATGTAGCCGGTGCGTGGATAGGAGACCAGATGTCCCTCGTGGCACAGACGGTGCAGCGCCTCTCCGGCCGTTACGCGGCTGACCTCGTACCGGTCGCAGATCATGCGCTCGGTAATCATCTGATTGGGTTTGAATTCTGCCTGAAAGATGCGTTCCTTCAGATCGTCGTATACGTCTTCAATTCGTCTCATTGGATTTTCCTCCCGGTCAGCAGGGCATGCACCCGTGCCGCGAATTCCCGGATATTTGCCCGCGGGGTAGCAAGGTTGATGCGGATGTGGTTTTCCCCACCCGGCCCGTACTCGCTGCCGCGATCAACCAGCACCGCCTGCTGTTTCTCCATCGCTTCAGCAAAACCGTTCCCGTCCATACCCGTCCCGGACACGTCCAGCCAGGCGATGTAGCCGCCCTCAAGGGGCGACATGGAGAGCTCCGGCAGCAGCCTTTTCAGCAGTACGGCATTTTCTGTGGTCTGTACGCGAACGGAGTCAATCCATTCACGCCCGGCCGATGTGTAGGCTGCAATCACCGCATGATAGAAAAAGGGATCGATGCTGCCAAAGTGGTCGATATCCCGCTGGGCTATATAAGCGGAGCGCAGCCGCTCGTCCCGGATGATAACGTTGGCATGGTTGACGCCGGTGAAGTTGAACGCCTTGCCCAGGGATGTGCATGTCAGGGAACACTCCGGCAGCATTTCTGCCATGGAAATCATTTCCACCCCCGGGGCGGTATGCTCCGCGAAGATTTCATCCGAAAACACCAGGGTGCCGGTCTCCCGGGCCAGCGATGCAATGGATTTCAGCTCCTCCCGGCTGAACACCCTTCCCGTAGGATTATGGGGATTGCAGAGGATAAGAATCCGGTTCTCCGGCCGGGCCATGGCTTCAGCGAGCGCGTTGAAGTCTGTCGAATACCGGCCAGCCCTGCAGCGCATTGGCACGGAAACCACGCGCCGGCCGTTGCGCACCGCAGCACGGTCCTGGCGGTAATAGGAGGGATGCAGCGCGATGACGCCTTCTCCGGGACGTGAAAATGCGCGGATGGCCGTGCTCAGGGCAAAAATGGTTCCCAGCGTTGGCACAATGTCCTTTTCGGATACATTCACGCCGCGCACGTTGCCCATCCAACGGACTACAGCGCCGAGATAGGCGTCATCCGCCAGCGTGAAGCCGTATAAACCACGGTAGGCGAATGCGGACAGCGCCTGGACAATCACCGGAGCGGTGGGGAAATCCATCTCGGCTCCTGCCAGCACCAGCGGCGTCCGGCTGCATTCCGTCCGGGGCGCAAAGCTCCCCTTCATATCGCCCGTTCCCCGCCGGTCCACCGGTCTGTCGAAATCATATTGCATGATGATCCATCCTGCTTTTCTTTCATACTCACTGAGTATCTCAGTGGTTAGTATATTGGTGCAGCTCGTCTTTGTCAATAATCCGGCGAAAAAAAAGAAGGCCCTCAGGCCTAAAGAGCCGGGCTTCGCCCCGGCTGTTTATTCTTTCATTACTGTCATTCCATAGGCAAACAGTCTTTTCAGATCTGTCCAGGCCATGTTTCGCCATGGCCCGCCCATCACCGCGGCGATCAGTGTAACGCCGTTTTCCTGGAAGGCGCCGACATAGCAAAAACCGGCGGAAGAAGTATACCCGCTCTTAATTCCCGCGGCATGCGGAATATAGTATTCGGAATCCGGATCAAAAATTTCCCATTTCAGCGTCAGGACCAGGGGATCCCGCTTCTCCGTCGCCGGCAGGGTATACTTCAGACAGGTGACGATCCTGCTGAAAAGGGGCTGCGTCATTCCGTTTCTGGCGGCTGTGACCAGATCCCTTGCGGTGGTATAGTGCCCTTCCTCCGTATATCCATGGGGATTGACAAAGTGGGAGTTTTTCATTCCCAGGTCCGCTGCGAGCTGATTCATCTTTTCCGCAAAGGCTTCCGTGCTTCCCGAGCAAAGTACAGCCACGGCGTTCGCCGCGTCATTTCCCGACCGGATCATCATCGCATAGAGCAGATCTCTCATGGTCATTGTCTCGCCCGGACTGATTGGAACCAGCGTACTGTCCGCCGGTACGTCCGCCGCGGCCTCCGGGATCACGACCGTCCTGTCCGGATCACACATGGAAAGCGCCGTCAGCAGCGTCATGATTTTTGTGGTGCTGGCGGGCTCCGCCTGTTCATCCGCCGCCTTCTCAAACAGGACTTCCCCGGTTACCGCGTTAATCAGGCAGGCGTTCCTTGCGTAAAGAAATGATTCCTTCAGATTTCCAGGGTGCTCATCATCAAAATAAATCGGCGCCTCAAAGCCGTATACCCCCAGATTGCTCATCAGCAGGTCGTATTCTCCGGGTGTGAGTCTTCCGTCACGATAGATCAGCCCCGGAAGCAGTTTCTCCATCTGTTCTTCGAAAGCAAGCACGCCTGTCTGTGTATTCAAGCCGAATTTTCCGTCTGCGCTGCCCCGAAGCAGGCACAGGCTGATCAGCTTCGTCTGAGCTTCCTTTACGCGGGTTCCCCAGCTGCCTTCCCGCAACGTACGAAGCAATTCCGCGTTTTCCTCCCGCATGATCAGCCCGACGGTTTTTGCATCCGGGCTTCCTGTGGGGGTAATTTCATTTCCGGCTTCTGTCAGCAATGTCTGAGCCAGAAAAAGGGCGGAGGAAGTTTTGGGACCGGCAATGCCGTCCGCCGCACCGATTTCATAGCCCAGCGCAAGGAGCCGCTCCTGCAGCTTCACCAGATCCGATTCCTCTGCGCATGCCGGTATACCAAAGGCCAGGCAGAGGGCCATCAGCAGGCACAGCATCCGTTTTGGATGAAATTTCATGGTAAAGTCTTCTCCCATGGTCAAGTCCTGTTTGCCAACGCAAGTGCTTCTATGAGCTGATACCGGTTAACAGGCTCTGATACCCGATGTGCAGCATGCTTTCTATGGGTCGGGCTTTTCGGAACCAGCGGGTGGATCATCGGGGAAGAAAAACGGTCGAGGACTTCCCGATGCCAGCGGAACGCTGTGGCCCGGCTGTAATCTCTCTCTTCCAAACAGAACGTATCATAAATTGACGAAAATATCAATGGAAGAAACGATTCAATGTATGGATTGACAAGTGACCTTTCGTTCACTATAATAAGCGAATAAAAGGTCACTTGGGGATACACTGATCTATGCGATCCCGGAGAACGAGACAGCGGGGTAAAGCATCATGAATTACAGAATCATTGATAAAGAAAACTATTACCGCAAAGGCGTTTATCGCCATTTTACGGAGGACTGCAAGTGCTCCACCTCCATGACCGCCCGGATCGACGTCACGGCTCTCGCGGCATACAGCAAACAAACGGGCACCAAATTCTATCTCAATTTTCTGTATATCCTGTCAAAGGTCCTCAATTCCCGGGACGATTACCGGATGGCTTATCTGTGGCAGACAGATGAGCTGATTTGCTATGATGTGATTCATCCAACACAGTATGTGTTCCATGAGGATACGGAAACCTGCACGCCGGTTTATACGGAATACAGGGAAAATTACGGTGCGTTTTACCGCCATGCCCTGGAGGATGCGGAGAGGGCAAAGCAGACACGGGAATATGGTCTGGACACCGAGAACCATCCCAACTGGTTTGACGCTTCCTACATTTCCTGGCTTTCCTATGATGCCCTGAACATCGAGCTGCCTGACGGATACCTGTATTTTCTCCCCATCATCAACTGGGGGAAATACCGCGAGGAAGGCGGAAGACTGCTCATGCCTGTCAGCATCCGGATGAATCACGCGGTTGCCGACGGATACCTGATTGCCAATGTGTTCCGCCTGCTGGAAAAAGAAATGGCGGATTTTGTGAGGAGGGCATAAACCCCACAATGAAGCCGGGATCCGGTTTGAAGATTGCCGCGCAAAAATGTTTGATGCAGCCTGTCCGGCAGCGAATTATGACGGGCTACCTGCAGATGATGGTCATACTTTTCGATCAGCCTGATAGTCCAGCCATTTCAAAACGCGCTGGATATAGGCATCCCAGAAATACCAGTCGTGGATGCCTTCGCCTTCTTCATAGGTAACGTCGGCGCCTGCCTCCGAGAGTGCTTTCGCGATGGAGCGATTTGCCTCCAGCAGATGATCCTGAAGCCCGCAGGCGATATAGAAAGCCGGGAAATGCCTGGCTGGATCATTTTGGATCGCATGGATCAGACAGCGGGGATTCCGGTCTGTGTTTCTCGTCTCCGTCAGATTGCCAAAGTTCCTGGCTTCTCCGATGGTGTTTCCCTGGGTTTCCACCCATTCGACCGGGTATTCGTAAAAATGCAGCGCGCCGGAAAGGATCGCCACTTTGCCAAAGGTATTCCAGTATTTCAAGCCGTTCCGGCAGGCGCCGAAACCGCCCATGGACAGACCGGCCAGGAAGGTATCCTCCCGCTTATGGGAAAGCGGAAACATTTCCCGCGTCACATCCACCAGTTCCCGCCCGATGTATTCGCCAAAGTCCCCCAGGCAGCCGTCCTTCACGAGAATATCCATATAAAAGGAGTTTTCACCGGAGGGCATGACCACCGCAAGCCCGCTTTCTTCCGCCCACAAACGGATTCTGGTGTAGCTGAGCCAGCCGTTGTAATTATCCGTCAGGCCATGAAGAAGGTATAAGGTCGGAAAAGGACCCCGGAATCGTTCGATCGGAAGAATCACGTTCATGGAAACGGTTCTTTTCAACGTTTCAGACTTGAATTCCATCTGCATCAGTGCCATCAATTCCACCTCCTGCGGTCAGCATATGGGTGACGTTCTTCGATTTATGTGATCGGCTGACTGGTCTGCGGCAACAGGCGCCGGAACCCTTGCAGGGGCCTGCCTGGGTTATCCCTTCAATACCAGTCATGCTTTTCGCCGCGATCCAGCGCAGCAATCCGGTCCATTTCTTCCGGTGTCAGTTCAAAGCCGAACAGGTCAAGATTCTCCCGGATATGATCCGGGTTGGATGAGCCGGGTATTGCCACCACACCGCGCTGCAAATCCCACCGGAGGATGACCTGCGCGGCTGATACGCCGTGTGCGCCGGCGATGGCGGTGATGGTTTCATCCGTCAGCAGTTCCTTTGTATAGCCCCGTCCGCCCAGGGGATACCAGCACTGCACCACAATGCCTTTCTCCTGAATGAACGGTACGACCGCCTGCTCCTGATAATAGGGATGAATCTCATTCTGCACCAGGGCAGGCAAGATGTTTACCTGCGGCAGGAAATCCGTCAGCTCTTCTATATACCAGTTGGACAGTCCAAGGGAGCGGATTTTGCCCTCTGCGACATATTTTTCCATGGCCAGATAAGCTTTGACGTCGTTGCTGCCGGGATGATGCAGAAGCATCATGTCGATGTAGCCGATGTCCAGCTTTTCCAGCGCCATATCGATGGCCGCTTTCGGATCGCTGAACTGACTGGGATAGATTTTTGTGATGACAAAGATTTCCTCCCGGGGGATGCCGTATTCTGCCATGGCGCGGCGGACGCCGTCGCCGACGGCTTCCTCGTTGCCGTACATGTAAGCCGTATCAATGAGCCTGCCGCCATATTTAATCAGCGCCATGACGGAGCTTACACAGGTGTCGTAATCCAGCGCATAGGTGCCAAGTCCCACGATGGGCATGGTGTAGCCGCTGTTCAGCAATACGGTTTTGTTTTCAAAATCGAATACGCCGGTCATTTCTTCTCCCATGCAAGGCACGTGCGCCAGAAGAACACAAAGCATCAGCATACATACGATTGCTTTTCTCATGGGTCAGCGCTCCTGCGGTTCAGCCCAGTTTCCGGGAAAAATCCGCCAGTACCTCGGAGATCCTGATCTGCTGCGGACAAACCTGTTCACAGCTGCGGCATTGCAGGCAGGCGGAGGGCAGCTTGTCGGCGGGCAGGGCGCTCAGGGCCATGGGGGCGATGAAACCGCCGCCGGTGTAAGCATGCTCGTTATACAGGGACAGCAGATGCGGGATGTCCAGGCCCATCGGGCAATGGCTGACGCAGTAATGGCAGGCCGTGCAGGGCACTGTTCCCACGGAGAGCATTTTCTTCGCAATATCCATCAGTGCGTTCATTTCCGTATCCGTCAGCTTCTTATCCTCTGCGAAGGTAGCCAGATTCTTTTCCAGCTGCTCCTGATCTGACATGCCGGACAGAATGACCGTGATGCCGGGGATGCTCTGCAGGAAGCGGAAGGCCCATGCGGGGATTTCTTCGTCTGGCCGCAGGGCTTTGAGCTCTTTTTCGTATTCGGGAGAAAGACTGGCCAGCTTGCCGCCGCGCAGGGGCTCCATCACCCAGACAGGGATCTGCCATTCGTTCAGCAGTGCAACCTTTTCCTTGCCATGCTGGAAAGTCCAGTCCAGGTAGTTGAGCTGCAACTGGCAGAATTCCATATCTTTGCCATAGGCGTCCAGGAAGCGTTTCAGCACAGGCAGATCGCCATGGCAGGAAAAGCCCAGGTGCCGGATGCGGCCGTTGCGCTTCTGTGCCATCAGATAGCTGTAAATATGATATTTTTCATCGTCCAGATAAGCGTCGACATTCATTTCACAGACATTGTGGAACAGGTAGAAATCAAAGTATTCCACATTCAGCTTTTTGAGCTGGGCTTCAAAGATTTCTTCTACCTTCCCCCAGTTTGACGCATCGTAGCCGGGGAATTTGGTGGCCAGATAAAAGCTGTCCCGGGGATAGCGGGCCTGGGCTTTGCCCATCACCAGCTCGGAGTTTTCCCCATGATAGCCCCAGGCGGTATCGTAATAGTTGATGCCCTTCTCCATGGCAGTGTCGACCATGCGCAGGGCGGCGGCCTCATCGATGCGGCTGTCGTCCCCGTCGATCACCGGCAGGCGCATGGCCCCGAAGCCCAGCGCAGAAAGCCTGATATCCTGAAAATCTCTGTAAATCATGTTGTTTCCTCCTTACACCATCTGTTTTTCCTGATGATAGATCAGATAGTCCATGCGATCCACTTTCTTCTGGCTTTCGTGCATGGCATCCATCAGTTTGCAGCGCTGCTTTTTCATTTGCCGCAGCATTTCGGAATAATTGCCCGCCTGATACAGGAAGCAGATCCCATCGACGGCTTCCTTACTGCATCCCGCGTCCGTCAGGCCCTGTGCCAGGTATTCTTTTTCCGTCATCGCAACCCTCCTACTGCGGATTCTGTCCTTTCGTTTATATTATAACTGCTTGCAAGGGTTCGAGCTAATGGTTATAATGAATATCATGATATTCCGTTTCAGCATTTCATGGAGGACAAGATGGAAATCAGAACCCTGCGGTATTTCCTGGCTGTTGCGAGGGAAGAAAACATGACGAGAGCGGCGGAACAGCTGCATGTGACCCAGCCCACGCTTTCAAAAACCCTGAAGGCGCTGGAGAATGAGCTGGGCAAGAAGCTGTTTACGCGCCACAGCTTCAGCATCCGCCTGACAGACGAAGGTGTCCTGCTGCGCAACCGCGCGGAGGATCTAGTCAGCATGGCGGATAAGATTACCCAGGAATTTGTCACGCTGGACGACATCACCGGCGGGGACATCTATCTGGGCCTGGCTGAATCCTATCAGATCAGGCTGCTGGCACGGGCCATTAAGGAATTTCAAAAGCAGTACCCGGAACTGCATTACCATATCACCAGCGGCGACACGGAGCAGGTCACGGAGAAACTGGATAAGGGCTTGCTGGATTTTGCTGTATTGGTGGAAACACCGGACAGCGCCAAATATGAGGCGCTGATCTTTCCCCATACGGATGTGTGGGGTCTTGTTTTTCCGGCAGATGACCCCCTGGAAAAGAAAAAAACCATCACCGTGGACGACCTGATTGGTCTGCCTCTGTTCTGCTCGGAGCAGAGCTGGCGGAACGATCTCCCCAGATGGTGCGGCGATCGGATGAAGGAGCTGCGGCTGGAGGGCTCCTTCCGGTTATCATACAACGGTTCCATGTTTGCGAGAGAGGGGCTTGGATACCTGCTGACTTTCGACCGTCTGATCGATACGTCATCTGATTCCGGACTGGTCTTCCGTCCACTCTCGCCAATGCTTGAAAACAAACTGTATCTGGTCTGGAAAAAATACCAGATGCTATCGCCAATCGCAGAACGGTTCCTAAAACATTTGCAGAAGATGCATTTTGAAGGGGTCGCTTTACAATACGATCAGGAGACCAGCATGTAAATATCCATAAACAGATTGACAAGTGATCTCCCGTTCACTATAATAAGTGAACGAAAGGTCACTTAGCGGCGTCATCAAAGCGAGGCTGGCTCTTGTCCGGCAGGCAAGCAAGCAATACACCCAAACCGGCAAGACCGACGGGACGCCGCTCTCTGAAAGTGCTTCACCCATGATCCCGGAGGAACCGTATGCCGCCATTGTGACCAGCGGTGCATAAATCATACTTTACGCGGATCCCAGAAAGGAAATCAACTGAATGGTAACCGGAAGACTGATCATTGATCCCATCAGAGAGACAGATAAGGAAGATTATTTTATCAATATCTCCCATGACAAAAAGGTGCTGCAAACCTTTATCTGCCGCTATGCGGAGACGCTGGAGGCATTTGATTTTTCCGCCTATCCGGGACGAAATGATGTCTTTGCGATCCGTCTGAAGGAAACAGGGCGTCTCATCGGCATTCTCAGTGTTTTTGATGAAAAAGACAGTGCCTGCGAGATCGGCTATGGAATCGGCTCCGCGTACTGGAACAAGGGCTATACAACGGAGGCAGTCAGACGATTTCTCGAATACCTGCTATTCCAAAGGAATTTTCATACCGTCTATGCTTCCTTTTTTACCGGAAACGATGCTTCCCGGCGGGTAATGGAAAAATGCGGCATGACTTATGATCACTTTTCCGAAAAAGAATTGACCTATCTGGGCATAGAGCGGGATCTGACGTATTATGCGATCCGTCGATGGCCGGATTTCTGATGAAAGTGGTTCTGGTCAACTGTGACATCGAAATGCTGCGCCAGCGGGAGGTTAAAGGGGGCAACCGGTGCGTCAGCTTCACGACGGCTGGCCTTTGGCTGAAAAAGGAGAAGTGGGTGAAGAACCTGACAGTGCGGGTGGCATGACCGCCCCAGAAGGTGTGGGATACTGCCTGGGGCCAGGGCTGTGCGCAACTGGGCGTTTCGGAATACGGATTATCCTGCCTTGTACTCCTACTGCAAATACACCAATAAGCCTTCTTTCCGGACGGCGGAATCCATCGGGATGCGTTTTGCCTGCGAATATCCGGATGAAATCAACGGAAAAACGCATGTATCCGTGATTACCAGAGAAAAATGGCTGAACGAACTCACAGAAAACATGATCAGCTGGGCAGAAGATAAACTCGGCAGCAGGGGATACAACGGCTGGTGCCTGTCCTTCATTGAGGACTCGCTTGAAAAGAGCAACATCATTGAAATCTTCGGCGGGAATTCCGCGAAGGAGTCTGCTTTGCTCTATGCTGACGGAATTCATCAGGGAATACCGGAAAAAGGCGCGTCTGTCTTTTATGATTGCATCTGTCAGGGCCCGGACGGTCCGGTCAACTGGGGTCACTGTGGCATCAGCCTTGGGGATAGCAAGATCATCCATGCCTGGGATACGGTGCGAATCGACGATTACCGGGAAATCGAAGCCATGACGGCGCTCTCCGGCGATCGCCCAAGATGCATCGGCTGGGTGCCGACAGAACGCGTATTAAAGCAAAAACCGTAGGCATCGGTGTATCACGAGAGAATTGAAACGTCATTACGGAGGAAATGGAATTGCGATGAACTATCAGAAAATGATTACGCTGAAGGACGGCAGAACCTGTGTTCTCCGGAACGGAACGGCGGAGGACGGGCAGGCGCTCCTTGACATTTTCAACCTCACCCATGCCCAGACCGATTTTCTGCTCACCTATCCGGAGGAGTCCACCCATACCGCTCAGCAGGAAGCAGATTATTTAGCGCGGAAAGCACAGAGCGCCGACGAGATCGAGATCCTTGCAGAGCTGGATGGAACGGTCATAGGCACGGCCGGCGTCGACTGCGTTGCCCGGAAAGAAAAAACACGGCATCGCGCGGAGTTTGGGATCAGCGTGGACAAGACACACTGGGGACTCGGCGTCGGGCGGGCTTTGACCGAGGCCTGTATCGAATGCGCCAGGATCGCCGGGTATGTCCAGCTGGAGCTGATGGCGGTTGCGGAGAATAAAGCTGCTCTTGCCCTGTACCAGAGCGTGGGCTTTGTGGAGTACGGCAGAAACCCAAAGGGCTTCCGTTCCCGGACGAGCGGGTGGCAGGAGCTTGTACTCATGCGGCTGGAGTTGGACAAGCCGGCCGCCGGACAGGGCTCGGCGGCGAGCAAAACAGTCGAGCTGAAACCCATTACGGAAGATGTCAAAGGATAAACTGAACAGGAAGC
>JAFRGU010000018.1 GCA_017433675.1 Clostridia bacterium | reverse complement strand
GGGGAAAGAGCCGTACAGCGGAATCTGTCCGGGCTGGATTCATCCCGCTGGCCTACCGCCATCGTCACCTTCAACGATCTGGTTGCCCTCGGCGTAATGAAGCAGCTGAAAAAAATGGGGCTTTCTCTGCCGCAGGATATGGCCATTATCGGGTGCGACAACCAGTTCTTCTGCGCTTATACCGATCCTTCCCTCACTTCTGTGGATCTGCATCCGGAGGAAATGGCCCAGAGCGCTGTCCGCGAGCTGCTGCTGGCGCGGGAGTCTTCCTCCCGTTCCTTCGCCATGGTACGGGACGCCACCCTTGTCATCCGTGAAAGCTGCGGAGCCCAGCTCGGTTTCCGCAAACTGTAAACAGGAGAATTTGATTTATGATTTCCATCACAGTTCAGTCATCCGAAGGAACGGTCCTTGCATATGCAGAGCATCCCGAAGAAGCGTGGCTCTCCGTAGACCGGGCATACCTGCCCGGGGACGTGATCCGGATCACCGGCTCCTCCCGTCTTCGGGTTCGGATGGACCAGGCCCTCCCCGCCGGCGAGGTTTTCCTGCCGTCAGGCGTCATGACCTGGCCGGTTCCTGCCGGCGAGCACCGCCTGGCCTATGCCCCCGGCACCTTCGAAGCACCTCGCCACATCATCTTTGCCGCGGCCGTTCCGGACAGCGGGCTTCATCGCATCCGGAATCTGGCGCTGAACCCCGCCGACCTGCGGGGGGACACGGATTTTTATCCCCATTGCACCGCCAATGTGGAAACCAGGAATGAAGCCTGTTTTTGTGCCCGGAACGTCATCGACGGCCTGCGCCTGAACAGTTTTCACGGAGAATGGCCCTTCCAGAGCTGGGGGATCGGCGCAAGGGAAGACGCCTGGTGCGAATTGGATTTCGGCCGTCCGGTCATTGCTGAAAAGATGGCTCTGACCCTCCGGGCGGATTTCCCCCACGACGCTTACTGGACAGCAGGCCATGTCGTCCTGTCCGACGGAACGGATCTTTCCTTTTCCCTGCGGAAGACCGCCGACCGTCAGTGGATCGATCTGGGAGACCGAATCGTCAGCCGGCTCCGATTGGAAAAGCTGATCAAAAGCAACGATCCCTCCGCCTTCCCCGCCCTCCGGCAGTGGGAAGTTTTCGGCCGGGAGCATGCCTGAGCCTTCCGGGATAATCAGGCCGTTCTCCCTTCTCCGCGAAGCCCGTCACCGCCATTCTGGTCCGAATGGCTGCAAAAACCCGGGAGCCTGATTCATCAGAAGCTCCCGGGGTTTTTCATATTGCCGGTTTGGGGTCGTTTTATTCTCTTTCCGGTCAGTCCAGCCAGCCTTCCCGCGCTTTGACGCCGAACCGTTTTTCCAGCAAATGCATCTGATCGTCCGTAATCGTGTTGACCCGGGGAAGGTGTGCAATCTTCATATAGATCTCCGCGGCCTTTTCCGCCGTTTCGATCAGACCGAAGGTCTCATCCAGGTCCTTTCCCGCTCCGTAGATTCCGTGCTGGCTCCAGACCACCAGGCGGGCGGTTTTCATCTTTTCCGCCGTGGCCTCGCCGATCTCGTTGGTGCCGCACAGCATCCAGGGCAGCACATTGACGCCTTCCGGGAATACCACAATGCACTCCGTGCACATCTGCCACAGGGTGCGGGTAAACTGTTTCTCATCCAGGTCATGCACATAGGTCATGGCCAGCAGGTTCGCCGGATGACAGTGCATCACCACCCGGTTTTCAGGGTTCACCTTCAGCCGGGCCGCGTGGCTCATCATATGGGCCGGGAACTCGCTGGTGAACTGTCCGCCGTCGGCATAGCCCCACAGCAGATCCGCCTGCTGTCCCCGGTCCTTCAGCCGGACAATACCCAGATTGACCTCCGGGGCATACTGTACATTCTTGAAATATTTGCCCGTGCCGGTCACGAGGAAGTATTTCCCTTCCAGTTCCGGGGCGGCAAAACCTGTGGGAATGGTGCGCAGCGCCTTCTCCGGATCCAGGTATTCCCTTACTTCATTTTCCTCCAGCATCAGGCTGATATTGCCGCCGTTGCGCTCATCCCAGCCATGGGCGTACATGTTCGTCGCGGTCCGGATCATTTCCACCATAAAGGGAGCCGTCAGAACGTCCTTCATCCCCTGTTCACCAGCACTTTCTTTTCATATTCCTCCACCTGCGGGAACCATTCCCCGTCAGCGGGCCTGCCGCAGCGGCGGCAGTATTCGTCCCAGACCTCGCCGAAGGGCAGGGTCTTCATTTCCTCCTGGAGCACCATGAGCCTGCTGAATTCGCCCCTGTCCTGAAGGACCTTCATTTCCTCATGGGGCTGCAGGAGCGCGAAGAGGAGCGCCTTCTGCAGATTCCGGTATCCGGTGACCCAGGCGGAGATCCGGTTGATGCTGGCGTCGAAATAATCCAGCGCGATATCCACCCTCCCGTCCAGGCCGCCGCAGCGAACGATCTCCCGGGCGATCTCCCGCGTCTCATCATCAAAGAGCACCACATGGTCGCTGTCCCAGCGGATCGGCCGGGTCACATGCAGGGCGATTTCCGGGAAGAACGCCAGCAGCGCCGGAATCTTGTCGCTGACCACCTCGGTGGGATGGTAATGGCCGTTGTCCATCAGCGGAATGCATTTATCCCTGTTCATGGCGGCATAGGACAGGGCGAATTCCGCGCTGCCCGCGGTGTAGGCTTCCACGCCGATGCCGAACACCTTGCTCTCGATGCAGGGCTTGACCTTCCGGAAGTCATAGGGCTCCCGGAGAATTTCGTCAATGGATTCCCGGTAGCGCACACGAGGGCCCAGCCGGTCTCCCGGAATATCCTTGAAGCCGTCACCGGTCCAGATATTCATGACGCAGGGCCGGCCCAGCTCCTCCGCCAGGTAGCTGCTGATCCGGATGCAGGCCTTGCCGTGCTCGATCCAGAATTTCCGGGTGCTTTCATCCGGGCTGGACAGGGTCAGCGGATCGCATTTCGGATGGGAGAAGAAGGTGGGATTGAAATCGCAGCCCAGGCCGCGCTCCTTGCAGAATTCCATCCATTTCCGGAAGTGTTTCGGTTCCAGTTTGTCCCGGTCCGCCCACTCTCCGTCCTCAAAAATCGCGTAGCTGGCGTGCAGGTTCATCTTGGGGGTGCCGGGAATCAGTCCCAGCACCACGTCCAGGTCCGCCATCAGCTCCTCCGGCGTCCGGGCCCGGCCTGGGTAGTTGCCGGTGGTCTGGATTCCGCCGGTCAGGGGCTTGGAGGGATCCGTGTCAAAGCCGCGTACATCGTCCCCCTGCCAGCAGTGCAGGGATACGGGCACCTTCCTCAGTTTCTCCATGGCCGCGCCGGGATCGATTCCCAGCGCCGTGTAACGGGTTTTCGCTTCTTCGTAACTCATGCTTTCTCCGCCTCCGTCTGAATGCTGATATTGCCCAGCGCGGTTGCCTCAATGGGCAGCGCGATGACCTGTTTCCCCGTGGTTTCCTCTGTCAGCCGGTTCAGATACCGGTTCCGGGCGCCTCCTCCCACGATATACAGTTTCCGGTATTCTTTCCCCGTGTTCCGCTCAATCTCTTCGATCGCCTGCCGGTATCCCTGGGCCAGGGAACGGTACGCGCACCGGAAATAGCCGGCTGTACACTTCGGCGGATGAGGAAGTTTTGAATCAAACGCGCCCTTCATGCTCTCCGGAGCCAGGAACACCGGATCGTTCACATCCACCAGGTGGTCAAAATGCTTTTCTTCCGCCTCCGCGGTGATCTCATCCCAGGGCTTTCCGGGGCACAGTTCCTCCCGCAGCCGGTTCACCAGCCACATCCCCATGATATTCTTCTGGTAGCGGTTGTATCCCACGCCGCCTTCGTTGGAATAATTGGCGGCCTCGCTGGCCTCGTCGGTCAGGGGCCGGGGCGTTTTCACCCCCAGCAGGGACCAGGTGCCCGAGGACAGGTAGAGCTCATTCCCCTCCATGGGAATGCCCTCCACGGCGCTGCCGGTATCATGGGTGGCGCAGAGCATAACCTTCACGTCCCTGTACCGGCCGATCACGGTCCCGGGCCGCTGCAGGGGACGGAACAGATGCTCCGGCAGGTCCACCGCCCGGATGATTTCCCTGTCGTACTCCCCGGCAGCCGCGCTGACCATCCCGCCGGTGGTGGCGTTGGTGTACTCGTGGCTTTTCACGCCGCACAGCCGGTACATCAGGTATTCCGGTATCAGCAGGAAATCCGTCACGCCCTCCAGCCGGCCGGCGAGCTTGTCCGCGTACAGCTGATAAATGGTGTTGAACGGCTGGAACTGAATCCCTGTGCGCCGGTAGAGGTCTGAAAAAGGGATCCGTTCATGCACCCGGGGTATGGCGTTTTCCGTGCGGCTGTCCCGATAGGCATAGCAGGGCAGAACGGGGGTTTCGCCCCGCATCAGCACATAGTCCACCGCCCAGGTATCGATCGCCAGGCTGACAAGGCCGGGGTACCGGCGCAGGGCCTCGTCAATCCCCGCCCGCACATGCTTTTCCAGCGCTTCGATCTCCCAGGTCAGATGCCCGTCCTGTTCCGTGACACCGTTGGGAAAGCGGTATACCTCCTCCGTCCGGATTTGCCCGTCCTCCCGCCAGCCGACAATATGCCTGCCGCTGGACGCGCCGATATCAACCGCAAGATAATATTTCATATCCACCACCTCAAAGCGATAAACGAAAAGCGATAAAGTGTCTCAATCGGGACACTTCATTATATCAGGGAAACGGCTCAATTGCCATCCGGTCCGCCCGTCATCTCCCGTATCACCTGCAGCAGCGCATTCAAAGCCGCCCGCAATGGCCGCCTCTACGCCTGTCTGGTCATGATCTCTGCTGTACCCGTCTGCTGCGGATCATGCGTTCCGGCTGTTTCCGTTTTTATCTTTCGATGGTATAATCAGCAAAACAAATAACTGATGATGGGAGATCAAAATGGAACGATTTGCATGGAAAGGACGTATCAGGCCCGGTATGCAGGAGGAATACAAACGCCGTCAT
>JAFRGU010000125.1 GCA_017433675.1 Clostridia bacterium | reverse complement strand
CGTTACCTACTTCGTCACCCATCGGAACTATGATATCTTCGAGATTAACGCCACCCTGTTCAAATACGGGCAGCCGATTCTCGGAGAATAAAACGGGACTGCCGGAGGCAAGGCCTGGAGATCATCCGGGCTTTTTTTCATCCCGGCCCAGGGCCCGGTTCGCAAAGGGCTGATAAAGGATCATATCCGCGGGGTGATCGCTGTAATACATGACAGAGGCAGGTTCTTTATTCCCCGCGGCAGTCAGCTCCAGATGAATCTCATGTTGTCCACCCTTTTCAGCTGAAAACGCAGAAAACCGCCGGTTTTCTGCGCGAAAGTGATTCCCGGAAAAGGGAAGATATTCCATTCGTTACGGCCTGAAACCGCTTTGGCTGTAGAGCTGCAGAAGCGTCCGCATCGTCGCTTCGCAGGAAGCGGGGTCGTTCTGATAGGGTGTTCCCGTTTCCATGCTGTGATAAAAATCCGCGATACAGGCTTTATGCCCCGCTCCCCAGTAGGACCGGCCGATGACCGGATCGGTAACGCAGGTGATTTCCTTCTTTTTCCCATCCCGGATCAGAGCCATGACGTCTCCCTCCAGGCGGATTACGGCCTGATCGAAGTGTAATTCCAGGATTACCGGAGCATCCTGACTGTATGCATTGGAGGCATAGAGCAAGGCGGGAATATCGCCTTTTCGCAGATATATTTCCGCTGTATCCTCCACTTCTATGGCTTTCCCCAGATGATGGTTCCGCATGGCGGCTTCGGCCTGATCGGGACAGCCCAGGAAACCAATGATCAGATCCAGCGTGTGGATCGCCTGATTGATCAGCGCGCCTCCGCCTTCCATGTCCCACTTGCCCTTCCAGTCCGCCGCGGCATAGTATTCCGCCGTCCGGTTCCAGGTCACAAATGCCCGGATCCCCCGCAGAGCTCCATAGGTTCCTTCCCTCAAAAAACGATGGCAGGACAGCATATGCGGATGATAACGGTTCTGGAAACAGATTCCTACGGGCACGCGCCGGGCTGCCGCCTTTACCTGTTCCCAGCCGGCGGCATCGATGGCCGGGGGCTTTTCAGTAAATACGGCGATGCCGCGCTTCGCGGCCTCTTTTGCCATCAGGGGATGCAGATAATGGGGTGTGCACAGGTGCACTGCATCCAGGTTTTCAGCATCCAGCATCGCCCGCCAGTCGGTCCAGGCGGCGCACCCATAGCGCTCTGCCCGGTCCGGAATGACATCGGCTGAGGCAACCAGTTCCGTATTCTCCAGTTCACGCAGCACATGGGCATGGACGGCAGAAATGCCGCCGCAGCCGATCAAACCCACCCGATACATGGCTTTTCCTCAGCTTTCGTTATCATTTCAGCCCCGTTACCTTTACCGCCTGCGCCTGGGCCTGCAGGCACAGCTCCGCCGCTTTGAAGGCATGCGCCTGGGTCATGGCGTTCTCGGTACGGTTCAGACAGTCCAGAATCAGCTGACCGAAGAAGGGATAGCCCGTCACGCCGGTGGCGTTCACATATTTTTCGCCTTTGCCGTTCACCAGGAAGACATGGTTGCCGTCCACCGTTTCGGCGGCCAGATTGATATACTTGCGGATCTCGATAAAGCCCTCGGTGCCCAGAATGAAGGTGCGTCCGTCTCCCCAGGTGCGCAGACCGTCGGGATTGAACCAGTCCACCCGGAAATAGTTGGTACTGCCGTTCCGCCCCACAATGGAGCAGTCGCCAAAGTCTTCCAGCTCCGGATATTCCGGATGGGCGTAATTGCCGATGCGACTGAGCTGCACCGCGGCATCTTCCTCTCCGGCAAAGTGCAGGTACTGCTCGATCTGATGGCTGCCGATATCACACAGGATACCACCGTATTTTTCCCGCTCAAAGAACCAGGCGGGACGTCCCGCCGCGCCCAGCCGATGGGGACCGAAGCCGGTGACGCTGATTACCTTGCCGATCTCCCCCTGATCGATCATATAGCCCGCCAGGATGGCTCCTTCCACATGGAGCCGCTCGGAATAGTAGACCATGTATTTCCGGCCGGTCTGCGCCACGGTTTCCTTTGCCGCGCTCAGCTGCTCCAGGGTGGTGAAGGGCGCCTTATCCACAAAATAATCCTTGCCCGCCTGCATTACCCGGACGCCCAGCGGGCCGCGCTCGCTGGTTACGTTGGAGGAGCAGACCATCCGGGTTTCCCGATCTTCCAGGACCTGATCCAGACTTTGAGCCGCCTTTGCCTGAGGATAGGCCTTCAGAAAGGCTTCCACTTTTTTCGGATCGGGATCATACACATATTTGATCGTCCCGCCCGCTTCCGTCAGGCCGTTGCACATGCCATAGATGTGACCGTGGTCAATATGGGCTGCGGAAAAAACAAATTCGCCCGGCCCGACAACCGGCTGCGGTTTCCCCTGGGGTGCGTAATTCATGCCATCTGATACGTTCATCTTATTTCTTCTCCTTTTCTCCCAAATCGCTGCCAAAGGTCAGCGTTCCCTCCTGCTCCATCACGGAAACGGTCTTTTCATAAAAATGCGGAACATGGGCCCGGATGCCTTCCACGGTATAGAAGGGATCGTCCGGTTTCAGCGGAAATTCCACCGGCAGACGGCTGGAACCCGCCTTGTAGATGGCGGTGATCAGCTCAATGGTGCGGCGCCCGTCCTCGCCGGTGATGGCGGGCTGAAGGCCGTTTTCAATAGCGGTCAGCACATTATCCAGCTGCCCCGCATGGTGCTCATAGGGCAGGGGAGGCAGGGAGGCCAGATAATCCGCCGCTCTCTGTTCAAAGGCCTTGTCGGAGGTTTTCAGCGGAAAGCCGTTGGGCATGGGCTGGGAGCAGAAGCAGTCGTACGGGGCGGAGATGCGGGCCTTCTCACACTGGAACACCAGCTTCTGGTCCTCCCCGTGATGCACGACGGAGGCAGTCACCGTAGCGAGAGCGCCGGGATATTCCATCACAGAGACGGACAGATCCTCCACCTCGGCGTTGTCATGCCCTGTATTGGCCAGAACGCTGGTGATCCGTTCCGGCAGTCCCATCATCCAGCCCAGCATGTCGATATGATGCACGGCGTGGTTCAGGGTGCAGCCGCCGCCCTCCTTTTCCCAGGTGCCGCGCCACCACAGATCATAATAGCAGTGATCCCGCCACCAGAAGCTGTCGACTTCCACATGGCGCACCCGGCCCGCGATGCCGCTGTCCAGCAGGGCTTTCAGATCCCGAATGGGCTTGCGGAAGCGGTTCTGGGCAATGATGGAGAGCAGCTTTCCGCTTTCATCCCGGGCTTTCAGCATGGCATCGCATTCCTCCAGGGAAGCCGCCATGGGTTTTTCACACACCACATTCTTCCCGCTGCGCAGGGCATTGATGCTGATCTGGGCGTGCACATAGGGCGGCGTGCAGACATCGACCAGGTCGATGTCCTGCCTGGGCAGTATATCCTGATGATCTTCAAAGGTGTCACAGGAAAGACCAAATTCCTCCATGAAGCGGCGGGCCTTTCCGGGGATGATATCCACCAGCGCCACGACTTCACAGCGATCCTGCAGCTTTCGATAAGCTTCCATGTGACTGTGGGCGATGCCGCCCGTTCCAACAATTGCGACCCGGATCATGAATAACCCTCCTTTATGGATTCCCTTTTTTGCATCATAGCATGGATGAAAAAACCAGTAAATAGTATATTTTGCTTGCTTTATTGCAAAAATTGATTATAATCAGGGTGAGGTGATGCCACATGGAGCAGCCCAGATTCTGGGAGCGAAGCAACCAGATGCCGCCGGGACGGGAATTTGAGGCGTACCACTTTGTGGATACTGTAGCCCAACCAGTATATTACCACAATCATCCCCATTATGAAATCTATTTTTACATTCAGGGACACAGCCGCATCGTAGTGGAGGGACTGGATTTTCAGCCGGTTCGCGGGGATGCGCTGATCTATCCGCCGGGCATCATGCACCGCAATGTCCATCTGGATACAGAGATCCCGTATGAACGGTTTTACTTTTTTGCCCGCAGGGAGTTTCTGCAGTCCATCAGCGCTGCGGATTACGATATTCCCGGCACGATCGAGCAAATGACCCTGAACGATCAATATTACTTCCATGTGGAGGAAAACGATCTGAATCAACTGCTCACGATGACGGACCAGGTGATCGAAACATCCCAGGACCGGAGCCCGGCCGCCAAGCTGATCAACCGGAACCAGATGAGCATCCTGCTGATCCGGGCGCTGTCCATGATGACCAGCCGGGACGAGCAGCCTCAGAGCGAATACAGCCGGGGGATGAGCAATCTGATCCATTATATTAACCAGCATGCCATGGAGCCGCTTACTCTGGATGATCTGGCCGGCGCGTTTTATGCCAGCAAGTTTTATATTCTCCGGGAATTCAAAAAGTATACCGGCCTCTCGATTCATCAGTATCTGATCATCCGCCGGATCCTCATCGCCCAGGAGCTGATCCGTCAGGGCGTGAAGCCCAAAGATGCCTGTCTGCAATGCGGCTTCTCCGACTATTCCAGCTTTTACCGTGCTTTCAGGGCGCGGACCGGCGTTTCTCCGGAACAATACCGGCAAAACACAGGAAAATCCTGAGCGGTAACACACATCATCCCTGCCTCCTGCTTTCCAAAGGGGGCAGTTTTTTATGGCGGAGCACCCATTCATATCTGTCAATTTTTACAATAAAAACTGCAATTTTTAATATTTACAGCAAAATCATCTCTCTCTATAATGAGGCCAACAACAGCGCAAACGAATCACATAATCCCGGTGAGGTGAGGAAGCATGCAAAGAACAGCCCCCCTGCAAAAGCCGCAGAACGTCCACTACAGGCGGATGAGCCTGCACAAGGGCATCAGCAAATACTGGATGCTCTATGCCATGTTGATCCTGCCCCTGGCGCAGTATATCATCTTTCGCTATTGCCCACTGTGGGGCGTTCAGGTGGCCTTTAAGGATTACAACCTGTTCAAGGGCATCGCCGGAAGCAAGTGGGCCGGTTTCAAGTATTTTGAGGAAGCCTTCGCCACCCAGCAGTTCTGGGACGCCCTGAAAAACACCGTCTGGCTGAACCTGTTGGATCTGATCTTCGGGTTCCCAATGCCCATCCTCCTGGCTATTATGCTCTATGAGATGCGGTCGGTGAAGCTCAAGAAGCTGTATCAGACGCTGATGTACCTGCCTCATTTTCTCAGCTGGATCATCATCGGCGGTATCGTCACCAAGATGTTTGCAACCCGCGGCATTGTCAACAACGTGATCCGCTCCCTGGGCGGCTCCACCGTGGACTTTCTGACAAACTCCTCCAACTGGGTTGTGATGTATGTCGTCACGGGCATCTGGCAGAGCGCCGGCTGGGGGACCATCATTTACCTGGCAGCCATTTCCGGCGTGAACACGGAACTGTACGACGCGGCCGAGGTGGACGGCTGCGGCAGGCTCAAGCGGATATGGCACGTTACGCTGCCCGGCATTATGCCCACCATCATCACGATGCTGATCCTGCAACTGGGCCGCATGGTCGGCATCGGGTTCGAGCGGCCCTATGTCATGATGAACAATAACGTCCGGGACGTGTCCGAGGTGATTTCCACCTTCGTGTATACCCGGGGCATCCTGAATCAGCGCTATCCTTTGTCGACCGCCGTTGACCTTTTTGGTTCCGTGATCAACATGATCTTCCTGATCGCGGCCAATCGGATTACCCGGCGCCTGGGAGGGGAGGGTGGATTATGGTAACCAACGTAAAAACCGCAAAGGCTTCCCAAAGCGCGAAAGGGCGCAGGTATCTGGGCTCCGAAATCGTATTCAACGTCATTCTGACGGTTTTCGTGATCCTGTGCGTGGTTCCCGTGATTCACGTCGTGGCGCTGTCCATGTCCGAACGCAATGCGGTGCTGGCAGGCCAGGTCACGTTGTGGCCCAAGGGCTGGGACTTTAATGCCTATCGCTCGGTATTCTTTGACGCCTCCATGCAGCGATCCATGATCTTCTCCATCATTCTGACGGTGGTATACACCGTGATGGCGATGGTCTGCAGCATTCTGGTTGCCTATCCCTTAAGCCGCAGCTACCTGCCCGGCAAGAAATTCCTGATGGTGCTCATCCTCATCCCCATGTACTTTACCGGCGGCACCATCCCCAATTACCTGTGGATCAAGGATCTGCATCTGATCGACAGCCCCTGGTCGCTGGTGCTGCCCATCCTGACTTCCACCTATAACATCATCATCATGCGGAATTTCTTCTCCTCCATCTCGGGATCCCTGGAGGAAAGCGCCAAGCTGGATGGATGTAACGATTTTCAGGTGCTGTTCCGCATTATCCTGCCCCTGTCCACCGCTTCCCTGGCCACGGTGGGCCTGTTCTACGCGGTATCCCGCTGGAACTCCTACGCCGACGTCCGGTATTACATCAACAATCAGAATTACTTCACCCTGCAGATGAAGCTGTACCAGGTGGTGTTCAACGCCACTGATACCTCCGTGGCGATGGTGGAGGGCGGCGCCAACGCGGTTCTGCCGGACACCATCCGCTCGGCCGCCATCGTGTTCTCCACGGTGCCGATCCTGATTGTGTACCCCTTCCTGCAGAAGTACTTTGTACAGGGCGTCATGATCGGCGCGGTCAAGGAATAATCCCCGGTCAAAAGCCTTCGGGCTAATGATAGAACGTTTATCCATAACAAAAAGGAGGAAAACAAACATGAAGAAACTGTTGGCACTTGTGATGGTTCTGTGCCTGGCGCTGTCCATGCTTTCCCTGACTGCCGGCGCGGAAACCGCGGAAGTCTTCCGCTTTGACCAACCCCTGACCCTGAAGGTGTCGGTTTTTGACCGCGGCACTCCCGGCAACTCTCCTGCGGATAACAACTATTACACCAGATGGATCCAGGAAAACTTCGGCGATCCCCGGAACATCAAGATTGAGTGGGTGGTCATTCCCCGCTCCGACGAAGAGAGCAAGCTGGCGACCCTGATCACTTCCGCGGATTCCGCTCCGGACGTATGCTTCACCTACAACGGCTCCATCGTGTCCAACTATGTGTCCCAGGGCGGGGTTCGGGAAATCAGCGATCTGGTCGAACAGTACGGCCCTACGCTGAAGGCATTCCTGGGACAGGAAGTGCTGGATGCCGGCGTCTTTGAAGGCGGCCTGTACGCGCTGCCCGCCCGCCGTGTGGTGGTTGCCACCCAGGGCATGTTCATCCGCGAGGACTGGATCGAGAAGCTGGGCATGAAGATGCCCACCACCAAGGAAGAGTTTCTGGAGGTGCTGCGCGCGTTCCGGGACAAGAACCCCGGTGAAGTGCCCGGCGGCTGCATCCCCTTCGCCATGAGTAGCAACCTGACCAGCGAGACCAACGGCCCCCTGATGCTCTCCTTCATCAAGGACGTAAACGATTACCGCACCCTGGCCACCAAACCTCAGGAACTGTGGGAAGGCTATGAAGACTTTGTCGTGTTCCTGAACACCATGTACAATGAAGGCCTGATCTCTCCCGACTTCGCTACCGATACCATCAGCGGCGAGGCTGTCAACCAGGCCATCACCTCCGGCATGGCCGGCGGCTACGGCGCTAACTATGATCATCCCATCCGCGTGACCCCCGGCCTGCTGGCAGGCCTGCAGGCGCAGGTTCCGGATGCGAAGCTGAGCGTGCTGAACTGCTTCGAGTCCGTCACCGATCCCACCAAGTACTATCATCTGGCGTACAACCGTGACGGTCTGCTGAATTTCATTCCGACCTGGTCCGATGACGATCATGCCAAGGCGGCCATCATGTATCTGGACTGGCTGTGCGAATACAACACCATCTTCACCCTGCAGAACGGCGTGGAAGGCGTGACCTACAACCTGAATGAGGATGGCATCCCGGTGCTGATCCCCGGCGTGGAAGGCGATATGAAGTTCAACTCCATGCAGAATCTGGATTACACCCTGCTGGTCAACGGCCAGTGGCTGGATACCGACGAAAAGACCATGAAGGCCCAGGCGCTGAGCTATCAGGGCTATGCCGATGAGTATGCCGCTATGTACGAGGTGGGCAATCAGGATCTGGTTCCCCAGAGCTTCACGCTCCGGACCTCCCTGCCGGCGGAAGCCCAGTACAACACGACCCTGAAGGACTTCCACCGGGAGATCCTCGTCCGCTGCGCCATGTGCAAGCCCGAGGAAGTGCATGACCTGTTCCAGCAGCTCAAGCAGGAATACCTGAACCGCGGCGGCCCGGCCGTTATGGATGAGCGCACCGCTGCCTGGGATCTGGAGCATCCCGCCCAGTAAAGCTGGCAATCCTGCCAGGACAGGAACCCCCATAGCAAGGGAGGACGCGAGGATAACGCGTCCTCCCATTTTTGCTGCCCAGAAGAAATGTAACATCGACCTACGGAAAAAACAGTTGTCAGAAAGGAGGACAAACTGTATAGTATAAATTGATCAGCCGGCGGGGCGGGGAACAGAAACGCGCTGATCTGAGGAGAGACAGGAAGATGTCGCTGAATAAAGGAATCCTGTTTTTTGATATAGACGGAACCATCTTTGATGACAGCCGGAATCTGCCGCATTCCGTTCTGCCCGCGCTGGAGGCAGCGCACAGAAACGGGCATCAGCTGATCATTAATACCGGACGAACATACTGCAACCAGGATCACCGGCTGGATCCCTTTCCGCTGGACGGCTGGATCATGGGTTGCGGTACAAGGATCCTGTATCACGGAGAAACGCTGCAGAGCATGGAATACACGCCGGCGGAATCGCTGCGCCTCAGACAGGTTTTTCTGGATCTCCGGATGCCAACAGTCTGGGAATGCGATACCGCACTGTATTTTGATCCTGACGGCGCACCGCATCCGGCGATTGCCGATTTCCGGGAATGGGCGGAAAAGCACGGAATCTGCCGGGATATCTCCCCGGTGGATCCGGAATTCCGGGCAGTAAAGATGTTCTGCTTCGCGAACCGGGACGAAATCAACGGGATGGAGAAACGGACTGCTGCAGCCGGCATGCCCTACCTGGCGATCAACCGGGGACCTGAGGCCTGGGAGCTGGTTCCGGCCGGATATTCCAAAGGAACCGGCATCGACGTGCTTCGACGGAAGCTGAGTGTGGACAGAGAGGACTGCTACGCGTTCGGGGACAGCCGGAATGACCTGACCATGTTTGAACACGCGGGGAACAGTATCGCCATGGGGAACGCCACCGACGATGTGAAAGCGGTCTGCTCCTATGTGACCGAGCGGCCGGAGGACGACGGCATCGCCCGTGCAATGGCACATTTCGGCCTGATCTGAGGCAGCGGCGGCAGGCAGTGTATTTGTTTCCGACAGATGATGTGCTTATTGCTTTTTCCATGCCCGGCTGCGCATATCAGGTGCAGCGGAGATTCCTGTGCCATCGAAGAGACGATATTTCCGTACAAAGGAGGTTCCAGAGCCAGATGACGAAATGCCCAAACTGCGGAGCACCAATTCATGGAGACGCATGTGCCTACTGCGGCACAGTTGTCCAGTCTCCAGGTTCCAAAGCAAGGCAAAGTGTCGATGCTGTTCTGCAACAGGGGCGGGGGAGACGCAGTATCCTTGATATTATTCTGATTGCTCTGGGGGCTGTCTGGCTTGTAATTGTCATCGCCGTCGCCATTGAACTGAAATACTGGCGGGGAGCTGCGGAAATGGCTGCGGTGCTGATGCTGGCTTCGCCGGCACTGGTTCTTTTGCTGATTGGATTCCGCAGAAAGAAACCCAAACTGCTCTCGCGGAAAAAAGAACATATCCAACATGAAACCGGGAGGAGAGACTGATGCCGCGGGTCTATCTCAGGGGCATGGACGCAGACGAATTCCTCCGGTTCAGGGAATTCAGCAATGCGGATACATGCCTTTCCGGAAGACGGATGAAGGCATATATATGAAGAAAAGATGCTGAGCGATGTATTCTTGATTCGACCGGAAAGGAGCAGAAGCCGCCGTGAAGAAAGACCGCTGGATGATATCCCTTTACCTTTTTCACGCGATCTATTTCATTTCTCTGGGAATGACAACATTTGTATCCAAGTTCTACGGAGAGATCGGTCTGACGGACGGGCAAATTGGACTGATTTCCGCGATGATGGCTTTTGTGGCGCTTTTCCTGCAGCCAATTTGGGGAACACTGGCAGACCGGGCCCGCTATAAACGGAATGTTTCGGCGGCGGCGCTGGCGGTGGCGGGCGGACTCTGCTTCCTGGTGATGCCGGCAACATCGAATTTCATCTGGCTCATCCTTGTGCTGACGCTTTACAATGCTTTTTTGCTGCCGGTGATGCCCGTGGGAACCGCGATTTCCATTGAATATACCTCGACGCACGGGCATGCCTACGGACCGGTCCGAATGCTGGGTACCATCGGATATCAGGCCGGAATTCTGGCAACCGGATTTATTCTGACGGAATCACTTCGCGGGCTTTATCCCGCCATCGGAGCCGTGCTGCTCCTTTCCGCCGGCTTTGCACTGATGCTGCCTTCCGTCCGGGGCTATCAGCATCAGCAGCAGAAAACCCCTCTGTTTCAACTGTTCCGCGACAGGAAGATCCGGCTGCTGATGGCAGTGGCTTTCGTGGCGTCCATCGGACACCAGTTCAATATGGCCTTTTTCACCAAGCACCTGGGTGACCTGGGGCTGGACAATACAGTGACCGGTTATATCTCCATGCTTTCGGTGATTCTGGAAATACCGTTTCTGCTTTTCGGAGACAGACTGATGAAACGGATGTCCGTATGGAAATGGATGCTTATTGGCCTGCTGATCGGGGGTGCGCGATTTGCCCTGCTGGCAGCGGTCCGGACACCGGGAATGCTGATTCTGGCTCAGTCTCTTTCCATTTCTCATCTGGCGTGCTTTGAGTTTGTTCCCATGGTATATCTGGGGAAAACTGTCCGGGCTGAGCTGCAGGCCGGCAGTCAGAGCATGCTGCAGATGTTTTCCTTCGGGATCGCGAGGATTGTCGGTTCGCTGGCAGGGGGCATGATAGCGGACAGCACCGGCATCCCCTTTGTTTACGGAATCTGCGCGGTACTGATGACCGGCTCCGCGGTGCTGTTTTTTTTTCCACTGCGCAATTTCACATCGGCTGAGCATCATGCAGCCTGATGCAATGAATATCATGAATATGAATTCCGATCCGATTCGGTCCGGGATACGCTGCATCCACACAGGACGGAATCCCAGTCGTTTTCCCGTTTCCCAATGCTTCAGACAGCAACAAATGGCCGATCATCGTCAGCGCGGATGGCGCTGTAAAGCATGTGCGAAATGCTTGACATGAAGACCGGAAACCGATAAAATAAATTGGTTTATGGGGTGAAATGCCCCGATTCATAAAAGGAGGAAAATGATGATGAAGAAGTATGAGTGCCCCTGTGGT
>JAFRGU010000124.1 GCA_017433675.1 Clostridia bacterium | reverse complement strand
CGCGGCGGCCTGCTGTTCCTGTTTGACTTCCACGCGACCTACAGCGAGCAGAATTTCATCCTGCCCAGCCACACAACGGGTGAAGGAAAGTATCAGGTGATTCTGAGCACGGATGAACCGCGGGTCGGCGGCACCGGACTGGTGGATCACGGGTATGTGTATCAGACGGAGTATGTGGCGAACCGGGGACCCGGGTTCTATATTTATGCGCCGGCACGGACGGCGATGGTTTTGAAAAAAGTGTAAAGCTGGGGAGGGGCGCCGGAGATGCCTGGCGCCCCCCTTTATCTGTCAGCTCAGAGATCGACGGAACAGGACGAATATCACTGAAGGAGGAAAATGCATGCAGTTTATTCAGGAGGGCAGTGCGCTGCTTGCGCGCCGGGGCGGAGAAACCCTGCGGATCGAACCGTGGGGTCCGGACAGCCTGCGGGTACGGGCGTGGATGTATGACAGCCGGAGCGACGCAGACTGGGCCCTGACGGAAATGCCGGAAGCGGCGGAAGCGAAGATTGCCATCGGAGAGGCTGTGATCCGGGCCGGGGACGGGACTTCCGAAAAAGTGCCCTGTGCGGAAATTGCGAACGGGCGGATCCGGGCGACGGTGAACCATGCGGGGGTTATGACTTTCTACCGGGACGGAAAGCGGATCCTCCGGGAATATTACCGGAGCTATGGAGGCACCCTGGTTCAAACCAGCCGGTGTCTGAAGATTGTGAACCGGGAATGGAAGGGACTGATCGGGGGCAGCGAATACCGGCTGACCGTCCGGTTTGACGCAAATGAGGGCGAAAAGATCTATGGTATGGGTCAGTACCAGCAGCCTTATCTGAACCTGAAGGGAAATGTGCTGGAACTGGCTCAGCGCAACAGTCAGGTGACTGTTCCCTTTCTGGTCAGCAGCCTGGGATACGGCATGCTCTGGAATAACCCGGCGGTCGGTCAGGTTATCTTTGCCAACAACTGCACTGAATGGACTGCCCGCAGTACGAGACAGATGGATTACTGGATCACGGCGGGAGAGAATCCAAAGGAAATTCTCCGGAAGTACACCTCCGTAACCGGCCGTGCGCCCATGTTTCCGGAAGACCGGATGGGACTGTGGCAGTGCAAGCTCCGGTACCGGACTCAGGAGGAGGTTCTCTCTGTGGCCCGGGCTTATCAGAAAGAGGGAATCAAGATCGATCAGATCGTGATTGATTTCTTCCACTGGACACTGCAGGGCGACTGGAAATTTGACAGGAAATACTGGCCGGATCCGAAGGCCATGGTGGATGAGCTGCATCGGATGGGGATCAGAGTCATCGTGTCCGTCTGGCCCAGCGTGGACCGGAAGAGCGAGAACTTTGCCCCGATGATGGAACGGGGCCTTCTGATCCGTACGGAGCGGGGCGCAGCCCAGACTTATGATTATCAGGGAGACTGTGTGGAGATCGATCCCTTCAATCCCGAAACGAGGGAATATGTCTGGGAAGTCTGCAAACGAAACTATGGCGATTTCGGCATCGATGCATTCTGGCTGGATAACAGCGAGCCGGATTACGGCGTATATGACTTTGAAAACTACCGGTATTACGCAGGGCCGGCGCTGAGCTGCAGCAACATGTATCCCCAGATGTACAGCCGGATTTTCTGGGATCAGATGAGCAAAACCGGCGAACCGGTTGTCAATCTGCTCCGCTGCGGATGGGCCGGGAGCCAGAAATACGGCAATGTACTCTGGAGCGGCGATGTGCCGAGCACCTTCGAGAGTTTCCGGGAACAGCTGCAGGCCGGGCTGAATATGGGCCTGGCCGGGATCCCCTGGTGGACAACCGACATCGGCGGCTTCATGACGGACGACGTGAAGGATCCGGATTTCCGGCAGCTTCTGATCCGCTGGTATCAGTTTGCCGTCTACAGCGCGGTGCTGCGGATGCACGGTGACCGGGGTCCCTATAACATTCCCCCGCTGGACGACCGGGACTGGGGCGGCGGATATCTGCATACGGGTCAGGATAATGAGCTGTGGAGCTACGGGGAGGAAAACTACCGCATTATGCGGAAATACTACGATGTCCGCATTTCGATGCATGATTACATCCGGGATCTCTATCAGGAGGCGCATGAGAATGGTTCTCCGCTGATCCGGACAATGTTCTATGAGTTTCCGGAGGACGTCCGGTGCTGGGAGCTGCAGGATCAGTATATGTTCGGAAGCCGGTATCTGGTGGCGCCGGTTCTGCATCTGAATGAGTTTGAACGGGACGTGTACCTGCCGGCGGGAACGTGGAAAAATGTGAATACCGGTGAAACAATCCCGGGCGGGCAGACCATCCGGGCGGCTGCACCGATCGAGGAAATCCCGGTTTTTGAAAAATGTTTCTGAGAACCCCCAAAAACCCTGAAAAACCCTGTAGAAAAGGCTTGTCAAGGCTTTGAAACTGTGTTATACTCCGCATGTTGTCCCCCGGAAGGGGGCGGCGATTACGAGATGGCATCTTTG
>JAFRGU010000123.1 GCA_017433675.1 Clostridia bacterium | reverse complement strand
ATATACCGGCAAACCCCCAGCCGGATCGCCTGCCGGGCGTATTCAAAATCCCGGAATGCAGTCAGCACCGCCATCTGCATGGCTGGATACTCGCTGCGCACCGCCGCAGCCATCGTCAGCCCGTCCATGTTCGGCATCCGGATGTCCGTCAGCAGGATATCGGGATGCTTTTCCCGAATCATCCGCAGGCCTTCCTGACCGTCCATGGCGGTACCGATGACCTCGCAGTTCATCTCCCGCCAGGGCAGGATGGAAGTCAGGCCGCGCAGGATCAGCCGGTCGTCATCTACAAGCACCACCCTGTACACCTTCCGCGCCTCCTTACTGCCCGAAGGGCTGCAGCTGCATCACCCTTTCCCAGCATTCCTCCGCTGTCATCCGTCCCTCAGCCACCGCCGGCACGCATTCCATCAGCCAGATCTCCCGGGCTGTCGCATTCATCGCGTCCTGAATCGGGCTGAGCATCAGGTGATCCGATGCGATCAGGTTTGCTGCACTCTGCTGCAGGCTGCCGGTCAGGCTGCCGCCGGAAAGCTTTGCCCGGCTTTCTTCACTGGTGAGATAGGCCAGCAGCGCCACCGCCTCGTCCCGGACCATGGGCTGCTCATAGGCTCGCCGGGTCAGGTAGAATCCCATGGAAACCCCGCCGATATAGGAAACCGGTCCCTGTACTTCCCCGTACCTTGGCGCGGGGAGCACCGCTGTCCGGTTCATCTCCGCCTCTGTCATCTGATGTGCAAACCATACTCCGTCCACCCGCATGGCCGCCTGTCCGCTGTGGAAAAGCTCGTCGGCGGTACGCTCGTCCACCAGGGCGGCATTCTCCGGAAACGCGCCGATCTCATACAGTTCCCGAAGCAGCTTCATGCCCCGGATCCAGGAAGCCGGTACCTCCTCAGCAGATCGGGGCCTCGCCTGCTGCTCCTCCGGAGTCGAGCAGGCTTGAATAAGCATCTCCGCCAGATAGTGCGGTGCGTCGGTCAGGGAAACAGAAATCGGAACGATCCCCTTTCCCCGGAACACACGGATGGCGTCCTTCAGCTGGTCCCACGTGGCGGGCAGTGCCAGCCCGGCCTCTTCAAACAGATCGAGGTTCACCATCAGCCCTTCCCAGAACGGGCGGACCGGCACAGCGTAGACCTGACCGTCCGCCTCCCGGAGCGCCTCACTGACCGGCAGGTTCAGATCCGGATATTCCCGGTTCAGCTGCTCAATGGGAATCACCCGGCTGAGAATCGGTACGGAATCGGCGCCCCGCGCGAAAAAAAACAGCACGTCCGGCTCATTTCCGGCCGCGAAATCGTTCAGTACGCTCTGCTTCCATCGTTCGCTGCTGGCGCTGGACTGGTCCGAAATCACGCATCCATGCTCCGCTTCAAAGGCCTTCAGCAGATTCACGTAGGTGACTGCGGAATCATCCTCCCCGGCGAAGCTGGAAGCGGTATAGAGCGTCAGCGCCCTTGCACCGGTGATTGGCGTCAGCGCCAGGACGGCCGCCAGGACAGCGGTCAGGACCCGCAGGAACAGGCAGAAGTCGCCTGCCCCCGTCCATTCTCTGGAGAACCGGCGCCGATCCTTTGGCGGTTCTGCAGCCGTGCGCTGTTTCATGTCGTTTTCTCCTTCTCAGTATGCATCGGAATTCGCAGCCGGACGATGGTTTTCGCCCCTTCCGAGAACACCTCCACGGAAGCCGTGCCCTGATAGATCAGCCGCAGACGGCTGGCAATATTGCTGAGTCCGACATGGCTGCCGGTCTGATCACCGTTCAGGGCTGCGTCGATTCGCTGACGGTCCTCCGGCCGGATCGGACGTCCCGTATTGGCCACGTCCATCCGCATAATGCCCTGTTCCTCCCGGACAATAACATCAATCTCGCCGCTGCCTGCAGGCGCAATACCGTGCTCCACGGCGTTTTCCAGCACCGGCTGCAGCGTCAGCAGCGGCAGCCGGCAGTCCATCAGCGCTTGATCCGCTTCCCTTCGCAGGATCAGCCGGTCTCCGAAGCGTTCCCGGATAAAGCAGATGTAGGCGTCCGCCACCTCCATCTCCTCCCGGAGCGTCACCAGGCGTTTTCCCCGGCTGGCCATGCTGGCGTTCAGCAGCACGCTCAGGGCACT
>JAFRGU010000122.1 GCA_017433675.1 Clostridia bacterium | reverse complement strand
GGCTTTCCGGAAGAGCAGATAGATGACGCCGAAGAGAAGCGCGCCGGCCAGGGGACACAGAAAGGCAGTCCAGTCCGGCCAGGGAAAAAGAGGCTTATCCAGGATGCAGCCGGCGGGGACCTGAAGCACCAGGGCAAAGGGCGCCACGGTGGCAAAGAGAACGCGAAGCGGGCGGGGATAAATGGTAACAGGGTATTCACAGGCGCTCCGGCCGCCATAGGTGAGCGCGTTCACCAATTCCACGGATTTGACGCTGTGGATGCAGAAGATGGCTTCGATCAGGAAGAGCGCGAGGATCAGCAGCATACCGAACCCGATGGCTTCCGCCAGCAGCAGGGCTTTTTCGGCCGTCCATCGGATGGCGGATATGTGGGAGCCGATGACCAGCGCGGTGAGCCCGACGGCGATGCAGGTGATCCGCCGGGGATCAATGGCGCTGCAGAGCACCTGGGTCAGAACTCCCCGGGGGCGAAGCAGCAGGGTGTCCAGCCGCCCTGACCGGACCAGCGAGGGAAATTCGCCGGTAATGCCGCGGCCGAAGCATTCGGTCAGGTAAAAAGTGACGGACATCAGTCCGAAAAAGAAAAACAGATCTCCGGCTTCCCATTGATGAACGCGGTCAAAGCGGTCAATGATCAGAATCACTGCCATCATTTCGCCGCCTTCCATGACCAGCTGGGCCAGCGTCTGCAGCAGAAAGGAGACGGGATACTGAAGCTGACATTTCAGCAGCATGCCCATGGACCGGGCGTACAGTTTGATGGTATTCACGTCGGTCATCCTCCCTGCACAATGATGTGCTTCTGGTTTCGCTGCCAGAGGAAAAGACCCAGAGCGGCCAGCAGTCCTGTCCATCCGAGCTGGAGAGCCAGAATCCGGGGACCGGCCTGCGGGGCCCAGTCTCCGGTATACAGCCGGATCGGGGCATCCAGCAGCTGCGCGTAGGGCAGCAGGGTGATGATCCGCTGCCAGCTGTCCGGAAATAGGGTGAGGGGCAGGATATTACCGCTCAGCGTCATCATCAGCAGATTCAGCATGGCCTGCACCCCGCGGGAATCCAGGGTTCGCATGGTAAATGCCATGGTGATGTTTTCCAGCGCGGAGACACAGAGCAGACCCAGCAGCAGCGCGGCCAGGCTGAGCAGAAAGCCTGCCGGAGAAGCGGGCGGCGTGATGCCCCAGCCCTCCGGCAGGAAAGCGGCAAAAATCAGCATGGGAACGGCCCGCATCAGGCTCCCGGTTAGCTTCTGCGCCAGGATTCGCATATAATAGAAGCCATACAGGCTCACCGGCCGGCACAGGTCATAGGCGATGCCGCCGGTACGGATTTTGTCCAGCAAATCCGGGTCGGACGCCAGCAGCATCCGGAAAAAAGCCTGCTGCAGCCAGACATAGGTGACCACGTGGGAAAGCGGGAGGTCCTGGGGCTTTGATTCATAAAGCGCCCGGTACAGCGCAATCAGGATGAGACCGAAGAAAATCTGGCAGATGATCCCGCCCAGCATGGCTCCCCGGTACTGCACCTCCATTTTTCTCCGGAGGCGGAAAACGGTCCAGTAACTTTTCACAGCGCCATCTCCTGATACATGTCCGCGATCAGATGATCAATGTTCTGGGGCTGAATGGTCAGCTCCCGAAGCGTTCCGGCCTGCTGTAGGGACGCCAGAATATCTGCTGTCGGGTTTTTCCGGGGATCATAGATGATTTTCAGGTCATCGCCCTCCCGGGAGACGGACAGCCCCTCCGGCAGAGCGGGCTGAACGTTCCCTTCTCCGAAGCGGACGGTAACCGTCCTGGAGGTGTCATATCGGGCCAGCAGGGCGGACAGCTCCCCGTCGAAGAGCTTCCGGCCATGGCCCAGTACCATGACCCGGGGACAGAGCGCGGCGATATCCTCCATGTCGTGTGTCGTCAGCAGAATGGTGGTGCCGTGCTCCCGGTTCTCCCATCGGAGAAAATCCCGCAGCGCAAGCTTGCTGATGGAATCCAGGCCGATGGAAGGCTCGTCCAGAAAGAGCAGCTCCGGCTGATGCAGCAGGGATCCGCAGAGCTCTGCGCGCATTCGCTGCCCGAGGCTCAGCAGCCGAAGAGGAGTACGCATCAGATCTTCCAGCTGCAGCGCGCCGCTCAGCTCGTCCAGCCGTTTTTTCCAGGCGGCGTCCGGAATCCGGTATATATCCTTCAGCAGCGAGAAGCTGTCCAGAATCGGCACATCCCACCACAGCTGCATTCGCTGTCCGAAGACGACGCCGATCCGCCGAACGTGTTCCTTCCGGTTTTCCCAGGGAATCAGCCCGCCGATCGTGGCGGAGCCGCCGTCCGGGGTCAGGATGCCGGAAAGAATCTTCACGGTGCTGGATTTTCCGGCTCCGTTCGGGCCGATATAGCCGACCAGCTCTCCCCGTTCAATCTGAAAGGAGAGATCCCGGAGAGCCTCAACTTTTTCCTTTTCCCGGAAAAGGGATCTTTTGTCCTTCTTTTTCCGGACCCAGAAATTTTTCTGCAGGTGATCGACCTGAATATAGCTCATGATGGTAAATCCTTTCCGGGGCCATATGAAAAACCCCTGCATATGGGTGATCATCGCAGAGGCTTACATCGTAAAAGGAGCTGCAAGCGTGTGGGTGCTTATCATAACAGAAGGGCATACGCAAAGTCAAGTATCCAGTTCAATCTGATTATTCAGCACGCCATTCAAAATGATATTGTCCGGGTTCAAGAGAGAATACCGCCGTCATAATGCCGTTATGGACGGCCATGTTCCGATATTCTGCGCCCGGGATGCCGCAAAGCTGCGGAACGTCTTTTTCACGGATGGGAAGATACAGTGTCGCGGCGGTGTTGGGCGGGACGGTGGCTTCATAGGCAGAAAGCCGACCGTCGCTGGCGGTCCAGCCGGAGGAAATAATCCCATAGCAGGAATCGTAGACAGCGCGGACAAACCGGAAATGTCCGCCGGGAACCGGCTGCAGGATAAAATGCCGGAAACCGTGTTCGCCGCCGTCCCGCTGGATGCCGGCCTGGTATTCGATCATCCAGGCGGCAACCGCGCCCAGGGAATAGTGATTAAAGGAGTTCATTCCATTCTGCCCGCCGAAGCCGTTTTCGATGGTATAGGATCCCCAGCGTTCCCAGACGGTGGTGGCGCCATTGAGAACCGGGTACAGCCAGGAGGGATATCCGGTCTGCTCAAACAGACGATAGGCGCAGTCCGCCTCCCCTCCTTCGGTCAGGGCCGGCAGAAGCGGACCGGTCCCCATGAAGCCGGTGGTCATGGTATACCCGGTGCGGCGGCAGGCTTCCGCCAGGTTTTTCCGGGCAAAAGGAAGATGCTCCACGGAGAAGACGCCGCACATCAGCGGCAGCGCATAGGAGGCCTGCGTATCCTGCAGGGTGCCGTCCGCAGCCTGCGTATGATGATCCGGGCGGACAAAGACGGCGTTCCATTCCTCCCGCAGTCCGTCCGCGAAGGCGGAAAACCGCTCCGCATCCCCGGAAAAGCCGAGCACTTCCGCCGCGCGCTGGACGAGGCGCATGCTGCGGTAGAACTGGGCGTTATCCATCAGGAACGGGTCGGTATCCGTAACGGACAGGTGATCGCCGAGGAAACCGATATGGGAGGTCAGCCAGCGATATCCTTCTGCTTTCATGGCCATCATGCCTTCCGCATGGCGCTTCATGGCCGGCCAGCATTCCTCCAGCAGCTTCGGATCCCCGTATTGCAGCCAGGACTGGCAGGGAATCACGACGCCGGCGGCGTTCCAGGTGTATCCAAGGGCAAAGGCAACGCCGGGCGGGGTCTGTGAAGGCGCATACAGATGATAGGTTCCATCCGGGCCCTGGGCGTCATTCTGAAGCTGGTCGTAATATCGATAGAAAGCGGCGACGTCGGCCATATAGGTGGCTGTCTCGCTGTAGATCTGCGCGTCGCCGGCCCAGCCGAGCCGTTCATCCCGCTGGGGGCAGTCGGTGGGGATGGAAAGAAAATTCCCGGTGGTGGAACGGATGATGTTTTCAAAAAGCTGATTCGTAAGGGGATTCGAGCTTTCATAGCTCGCGGCCGGAACGACGGAGCTCAGCACCAGACCCTCAATATTCTCTCCGGGGATCGGCTCCGGCAGGCCCGAGATTTCGACATACCTGTATCCGTGAAAGGTGAACCGGGGGAAGAAGACCTCATCCGCTTCCCCTTTCATGATATACCGGTCTGTGACCAGAGCGCCGCGAAGATTTTCCGTCAGGATCAGGCCGCCCAGTTTTCCGTAGTAATAAGGATTTGCCGGATCGAGTTCCGGGTACAGCATTTCCGCATAACGAACGGTTACTTCATTACCGGCGATACCCCAGGGGAAAGTGATCCGCGGCAGGCCGACCATATTGACACCCATGTCGTACAGATAAACGGTATCCTGGTCCGATCCCCGCGTCTGAGCGCCGAGGTACCTGGCCTGCCGGGTGTGGGTGTGCCGGATTCCGGTATCCGGCTTGGCGCTGATCGCAGGCTCCAGCCCCTGCACACGGGAATCCATCAGAGCGGCCTGCAGCCAGCCCTGTCCGGAGAATCCGGCTCGGTTCCAGCCTTCGACGGCTGCTTCCAGCCGGGCATCATAGGTTTCTCCGTTAAAGTTGGCCGCATACCGCACGGGACCGTGGCTGAAAACCTGCCAGCTTTCATCGGTGGGGATGTATTCCGATGTCCCGTCGGCATACCGGACCGCCAGCAGGCCGAGGAAGGCCGGCCGGTCCCCGTACCAGTTGTACTGGGTCACGTCATAGGAGAGCTGATCCTGGAACCAGCCGGATGCGAGCACGGCTCCGCCGGCATTGCTTCCTTCCCGGACAAGCCCGGTCACATCATAGGCCTCATAGAAGATGCGGCGGTTAAAGTCCATGGCGCCGTTGGCCAGGAATTCATTCCCGACCTTCTGTCCGTTCAGGGTCAGCTCGTAGATTCCCATGGTGGCCGCGTAGAAAAGGACGGAAGAAACAGGCCGGTTCAGGCAGAATTCCTTTCGGAGCATGGGCACGGAGCCAAAGGAGGGATCCGCGTAAGCAAGCGTGCCGGGAGAGACAGCAATCTGCTTCCCGGAAACCTGAACGCCGTTCAGATTCCGGAAGATGCTGTATGTGGCGCCGGTGTCCTCACTGAAAATGATATTCTGCGCTCCGCCGTAATGGCGAATGGTCAGGTGGGTGAAAACCGCTTCAGTTCGCTCATCCGTGAGGAATCCGATCTGGCACAGCCGCGGAAAGACCGGCGTGTCCATGATTTTTCCGGTCGGATTCAGCACCAGGTGGGTTCTTTCGGTAACCGGCTTCAGGGCCGAACTGACCAGAGCCAGCTGCTTTTCGTCGGTTTCCAGTGGCGTTCCGTCGACGGTCATCACTTCCATCTGACATCCGCTGACGACGATTTCAAAATCATGCTCCGCATATTTGTTTTCTTCACAGATCACGCTTTCCGGGATTTCCAGGGTTTCCATCGGCAGATCCGGATGATCCTCCGGAGAATAGCCTTTCCGGAAAATCCGGATAACGGCCGGGCGGGTGCTGATATCAAGCTGAAAGGAAAGATAGTTTTCCCCGTGAATCAGATCATTGTTCTGAGTGGAGCGGTTCAGCCTGGGGTCGGAAGCACCGAAGACAATGCCCGCGGCCGTTCCGTCCGGCCTGATCTTCAGGGTGTACCGCATCCGGAAAACAGGGAGTGTTTCCGCGGCCAGGGAGATCTGAGCGGATCCGATCCATTTCGCGCCATGCCATTGCGCCAGGCCTGTGCTCATCAGTCCGGTGCGGAAGGCGGCCCGGGCTGTGGTCTCCGTTCCCTGCTCATCCCAGACGGTCACCTGCCAGCGGTATCCGGTTTCCGGTTGCAGCGCTTCTGCGCCTTCTCTGGGATAGCGGATTCCGACGGAAAGACCGGATGAAACCTTTCCGCTGTCCCAGCATGTTTTTTCGCCGGTGCTGACGAGAATGCGGAAGGCAGTCTGCTTTGCGCCGGAGCGGTCTGTTTCCATGCGCCAGCTGAAGGAGGGGCGGGGATCGTCGACGGCCAGGGGGGCATCCAGAAAGTTCGTGCGAAGACGGGTGATCCGGGTTTCGCCGGCCCGGTTATCTGCTCTTTCCATGAAAACATCCTTTCTGAGAACGGACTGCGGGGTCGTATATGCGTGAGGCGGAAAACACCGGGTCAGCGGGTGGAATCCCGTTTGCACAGGTGAACCGGGATCAGGGTTTCCGTCGGAACGGCTTTGCCGTCCATCAGATCCAGAAGATACCGGGCGGCTTTTTCAGCCAGCAGATCCGGTTGCCGGTCCAGCGCGGTGATCGCGGGGGAGGCCATGGAAGAATAGGGAGAATTGTCGAAGCAGATCAGCCTGACGTCCTCCGGAACATACAGTCCGACCCGGTGCAGGGCCGTAATTACGCCGAAGGCCGCGCGGTCGGAGCTGGTGATGATGGCATCGACAGACTGCTCCCGGTGCATGATCTCCCGGATGAGGGCTTCTGCTTCCACCTCGGAGGGCTGCCGGCCCGGCCGGTTCAGCACATAGCCGGGATCGGGATGAAGTCCGTTTTTCAGCAGAGCTTCCTCATATCCGATGACCCGGGGACTGGTCCGGGTTTCCGCCAGATATCCGGGCATCAGCAGAATATGCCGGCATCCCAGGCTGATCAGATAGCTTGTCGCCTCGAACATGGCGGCCCGGTCATCGTTGGCGACCAGCGGGACGGGATGCGCGGACCGGGGATGGCGGTCCAGGAATACCAGCGGATAGGAAGCGGGCAGCAGATCCTCAGGCAGCGCGCTCAGCCCGCTGACGCACAGGATGCCGGCGGCGCCCAGGCGGAGGAGCGTCTGAAGATGCTCCTTCTCCTTTTCAGCGCTGTTGTCGCTGCTGAGAATCAGGGCGGTAAGGCCCTGCCGGCTCAGAAAGCGGTCTGCCTCCACGGCCAGGCGGGAGAAAAAGGCGTTGTCCGTGGTGGGAATGACGATGCCGGCAAACCGTGGCAGGATATGCTCGCTCATACCTGGTTCTCCCCTTTCCGCAGTTCGCGGATCAGCTCCGCGTAGGTCCGTCCCTTCCGGAAAAGGGCGCTGGTTCCGAGAATAAAGCCGTCCGCGCCGGCGGAGGCCAGGTCGTCGATGATCTCCGGGCTGCAGTGACCGTCGATCATCACGCGGTAGCCGTACTCTTCCCGGAGACTGATCAGCTGGCGCACCTTCCGGCGGGTGAAATCAATGAAAGCCTGCCCGGCGAAACCGGGATTGACCGTCATCACCATGACATAGTCGCAGAGATTCAGAATTTCCGATATGCTGGCTACACTTGTATCCGGATTTACGGCAATTCCGGCTGCTGCGCCCATTTCCCGGATATGGGCCAGGGTTTTGACCACATACCGTTCTGATTCGGGGTGGATGTAGATGATATTGGCACCGGCTTTGATAAACCAGTCCACCTTGTTGCCGGGGTTTTCGATCATCAGATGGCAGTCCACCGGTTTGTCCGTGTAGCGGCGGATGGTCTGCACATCCATGACGCCCATGGTGAAATTCGGTACAAAAGTGCCGTCCATGATGTCGCAGTGGAAAATATCCACGCCGGCGTCATCCAGGGCCCGGACTTCGGCGGCCAGATGCCCGTAATTGGCGCACATCATGCTGGGGCAGAGCAGCCGTTTCCTAATGGGATTCTGTTCCATGAGCGTTATCCTCCGGAGCTATGATATGAATTTCCTGATCTGGCCGCCGGCTTATCCGGGAGAAAGCATGCGGCGGATGCCGTCTATTTCCCCAGCGGGATCAGCCCCCGGCGGCTGACGTCCAGGAGGGTCATCAGATCCTCCATCCGCTGCTGGAGGTGCCGGCCATGGTCTGTGTCCCGGACGTGGAGCTGAGCGGGATAGGTGGCGAACTCGAAGGACTGGGAGTGAATATCCCGGCCGGTTTCCCGGGCGTCCTTCAGGTTTGTGAAGGGCTGATGGGACATCAGCCGCATGCAGTGACTGTTGGCAATCAGGGTATATCCCGCGATGCCGGTGGTTTTCTGGTAGGCCCGGCAGAATCCGCCGTCAATGACGACGAGCTTTCCCCCGGCCTTCAGCGGGCTTTCCCCGTGGGTGACCCGGATCGGCGTGTGTCCGTTGATGATCCGGCAGGATTCTCCGGCCAGGCCGAATTCGGCCAGAATTTTCCGGCAGACGTTTTCGTCATTGTACAGTGCGTAGTAGGCGTTCTGGGGCTCCTGCCAGGAGGCCCGGTCGGGGATGAAATACCGGGCGAAGGTTTTGATCTGCCGGCCGCAGACCGGGGAGTCCGCTCCGCACCACAGGTACCACATGAAGTCCAGGGCGGCCCGGTCTCCGGTGAAAAAGGCGCGCCTTGCCATCTGGTCGGCATAATCCATGAGCGCTTTTCCGGAGCGGATCTGTCCGCCAATATTCTTTTGCACGAAGCTCCCGTCCGGATTCATGGGGACGCAGCCGTGGTACAGCAGGTTTCCGTTGAAGGAGAGGTACATGCTCCCCTGCTGGCAGAGGAAGCGGATCTGTTCCCGGAGCCTTGGGCTGTGGGTAAAGGCATGGCGCAGGGAGCGCAGCAGTTCGCTTTCTTCTTCCGTCATCTGCCAGGGATCCGAGGGATCCACCGTATTCAGCGGCAGATCCCTGACCGGCCAGGTTTTTCCGTCGATGGTAATCTCGTGCTTTTCCCGGTCGATCCGGCCCAGCAGCAGCCGGTCGTCCATATGGTAGTCCGGATTTCTCTGAATCACCTGGCCTTCCAGTTTGAACATCAGGATCGTGACCGCATGCAGCATCGCCTGGTCGACGGGCAGCCCGGGATAGGCATTTTCTGCAAAGAGGGTCAGCAGGCGCAGGGGGATGCCGTATCCGCGCTCCAGGATATCCGTGTTCTGATAGGCGAGGCAGTTCCGGATGGCTCCGGCGATGCAGACTTCGCTGCCGGCGGCGGCGCCCATCCACAGGATATCATGATTGCCCCATTCGATATCCACCGCGTGATGCCGCATCAGGATATCCATGACGCTGTCCGCCCGCGGCCCCCGGTCGTAAATATCCCCCACCACATGCAGGTGGTCCACCGCCAGATTCTTGATCAGCCGGGCCAGGGCCGTGATAAACCCGTCTCCCCCGGTGGTGGCGATCAGGGAATTCAGGATCGCTTCATGATACCGCCGCCGGTTCTCGTTCTGCTCCGCGGCAGTCTGGTCGCTTTCATCATTCTGGTAGTGCATCATTTCATCCAGCAGGAAAGCCCAGTCTTCCGGCATCCGGCGGCGGACGGTTTCCCGGGTGTATTTGGAGGAAAGCATCCGCGCCAGGTAAACCATCCGTTCCACCTGCCGGTGGATCCACTCCTCCGGGATTTCTTCCTCCTGCCGGTGATGGCGGAGTACGGCTTCCGGGTAATAAATCAGCGTACAGAGCTCGTCCGCTTCCTTCCCGGTCAGCTCGCCCATCCACATCCGGACTTTTTCCCGGATCACGCCGCTGCAGTTATTCATGATATGGGTAAATGCTTCATATTCCCCGTGGATGTCGCTCATAAAGTGCTCCGTGCCCTTGGGCAGGCTCAGCTGAGCGCTCAGCCGGATAATATCCGTGCAGAGAGCTTCCTCAGAGGGATACTGCTCCGCCAGCAGCGTCAGGTATTTCATTTGTTCGGGGGCCAGACAGGAACCGGATGGATTATCAGACATCGGGAATCCTCCTTCCGGGCAGATGAAACCGTCGGGAATCCTTGATATTTATATATTACCATGGATCCGCTGCTTTGAACAAGCGAAAAAAACCACCCATACGGGTGATTTTTCGGGAAGAAATGCGTTTACTGCTTTTCCAGCAGCGGCTGCAGATATTGTCCGGTATAGGATTCCTTGGTTTTCGCGACCTGCTCCGGCGTGCCTTCCGCCACCAGCGTTCCGCCGCCGTCCCCGCCTTCGGGGCCGAGGTCGATGATCCAGTCCGCCACCTTGATAACGTCCAGATTGTGCTCGATGACCAGTACGGAATTGCCGGCGTCCGTCAGCCGCTGCAGTACGGAAATCAGCTTGTCCACGTCTGCCATATGCAGACCGGTCGTAGGTTCGTCCAGCAGGTAGATGGTTCGTCCCGTGGCCTTCCGGCTGAGCTCGGTTGCCAGCTTTACGCGCTGCGCTTCGCCGCCGGAAAGGGTGGTGGAGCTCTGCCCGAGCTTCATGTATCCAAGGCCGACGTCCGCGAGGGTTTCCAGCTTCCGCCGGATCTGGGGATGGTTTTCGAAGAAGGGCAGGGCTTCTTCGACGGTCATCTCCAGCACCTCGTAGATATT
>JAFRGU010000121.1 GCA_017433675.1 Clostridia bacterium | reverse complement strand
GATGACGCCTGAAGCCCGGCAGGCTGCCATTGAATCGGATTCCCGGTATGGCAGCATTGTATGCCGCTGCGAAGTGATCACCGAAGCGGAGATCGTCGCCGCGGTTCATCGTCCCGTTCCGGCCCGAAGCATTGATGCCGTCAAGCGTCGGACCCGTGCCGGCATGGGGCGCTGTCAGGGAGGCTTCTGTTCCCCGCGTGTCGCAGCCATTATTTCCCGGGAGACCGGGCTTCCTCTCCTGGAAATTACAAAAAATGGCGGAGACAGTTACCTGCTCACCGGGACGCTCTCGGAGCAGGCGGAAGGGAGGGCGCGTTCATGAATCTGCAGCACGTGGATATTCTGATTATCGGCGCCGGTCCGGCCGGTCTGGCGGCCGCCATCGCCGCGCGGGAGGATGGAGTTGATTCCATTCTTGTTCTGGAGCGGGAAGCACAGCCCGGCGGCATTCTCCGTCAGTGCATCCATAACGGCTTCGGCCTGCATCGTTTCAGGGAGGAACTGACCGGCCCCGAATATGCACAGCGGGATATTGATCGGGCCCGGGAACTGGGGATTTCCATTGAATGCAATGTGACGGTTCTTTCTGTTTCTCCGGATCGGGTGGTAACCTGTGTTTCCCCCCTGCAGGGCCTTCGCCGGATTCAGGCCGGCGCGGTCATCCTGGCAATGGGATGCCGGGAACGGCCCCGGGGGGCCCTCTGTACGCCCGGGACCCGTTGCGCCGGGATTTATTCAGCCGGCACGGCCCAGCGTTTTGTGAATCTGGAAGGCTTTATGCCGGGCAGGCGCGTGGTCATTCTCGGCTCCGGCGATATCGGCCTCATTATGGCCCGCCGCATGACCCTGCAGGGAGCCAAAGTCCTGGCCTGTGTGGAAATCATGCCCTACTCCTCCGGTTTGAACCGGAATATCGTTCAGTGTCTGCAGGATTATGACATCCCCCTGTATCTGTCACATACGGTCACGGATATTCGCGGCCGCGAGCGTCTGGAGAGCGTCGTCGTGTCTCAGGTGGATGAGCGCCGCCGACCGGTTCCCGGTACAGAGATGGTTTTTGAGTGTGATACCCTGCTGCTCTCTGTCGGGCTGATTCCGGAAAACGAGCTCAGCGAGGGTGCAGGCGTGGAGCTTTCTCCCGCCACCTCCGGCGCGGTGGTTTCCGATACCCTGGAAACCTCGGTTCCCGGGATTTTTGCCTGCGGCAACGTCCTTCATGTCCATGATCTGGTGGACCACGTCTCGGATGAAAGCTTCCGGGCCGGTCATGCCGCCGCGGCGTATGTCCGTTCGGAGCGGAAGGCGGAGCGCCTGATCTCCGTTGTGGATGGCGCCGGGGTCCGCGGCTGCGTGCCCCAGAAGATTCATCTGGCCCCCGTCTCCCCCGTCACTCTGATGTTCCGTCCCTCCGGCGTGTTCCGGAACGCCTCGGTCGTGATCTCCAGCGGAAAGAAGGATCTCCTTCGCCGGAAATCCATGATCTTTACCCCCGGCGAAATGGCCGCTTATGATCTGAAGCCGGAATGCTTCGAGGGGCTGGACGGCTCCGAACCGATTACTGTCAGAATCGAGGAATAATCATATGGACCAGCAAATAACCTGCATTAACTGCCCGGTGGGCTGCCGCATGACCGTCACCCTCTCTGAAAGCGGCGAAATTCAGAGCATCACCGGCAACACCTGTCCCCGCGGTGAAAAATACGCCCGCCAGGAATGCACGCTCCCGCTGCGGATGATTACGGCGGTGATCCCTGTGGAGAACAGCGCGACGCCGCTCTCTGTGAAAACCGCCTCTCCTGTTCCGAAGCATCTGATTCCGGAAGTGATGGCGGCGCTGAAAACCGTCCGGATCTCAGCTCCGGTGGCGCTGGGGCAGACAGTGCTCCCGGATGTTTGCGGCACCGGCGTTCCCGTCATCGCAACCCGGCCGCTGGAATAAGGAGGAAATCCCGGGGAAAAACGGGCTTGTATCCCCCCGGGATTTCTGTTATAATCACGTTCGGTTATTATGAAAGCAAAGGAGTCTTGAATCATGATCTTTGAAAAGCTTCTGGGAATCACCACTGCCCTGGCGGAGGAAGCCGGTTCTGCGGCCGCTGCCGCGGGAAATGCTGCTGCAGATGGTGCAGCAGCTGTTGAGCAGGTTAATCCTGTTGCCGCGCTGGTGACGACCTTTCTTCCCATGGTGCTGATCTTCGTGGTGTTCTATTTCATGCTGATCCGTCCGCAGCGGAAAAAGGACAAGAAGGTCAAGGAGATGCTGAACAATCTGAAGGCCGGTGATCGTGTCTGCACCATCGGCGGGATTTACGGCACCATCATCGGTATCAAGGATGATACGGTGACCCTTTCCGTCGGCCGGGATAACATGAGTATGGTGATTGCCCGCTGGGGTATCCGTTCCGTGGAAGAAGTTACCATTGAAAACGATGCCGAAGCCCTGAACTGACCTGCGCATATAAGCAACCCCCGGAGCTGTTTGCTTCGGGGGCTTTTTTATTCCACGACATCCACCGGTTCCGCACCGAAGGTTTCAATCAGTCCGGCGACATATTCCTCATCAGATGCCTCTTCGTTCTTTTTGATCTCGCTTTGCATATCCGTTGCCTGGAAGGTGCTCGGCACCCCCGCTGCGGCGGTCAGGGCTTCCTCAATCTTCTTTTTCCGCTCTGCGCTGTTCAGGCTCGCCACAATAATATCGAATCCCGGATTTGCCTTCCAGAGATAGTTCGTCCCATTGCTTCCGGCATAACTCCCCATCAGCAGCATCCCGTGAATCGCCGGTTCCCCCTTCTGCAGCTGTCTGACGGCCTCTTTCCATGTCTCGTCAGCGCTTCGTCCGGTCGGTGTCAGCGTTTTCTGTACCGGTGCGGCCGGCCTGCTGGTTTCGGCTTTTTTTCCTGCAGAAGCCGCGGTGTTTTTTTCCTTCGGCGCCGGTGCCGCTTCCGCCGCAACACACACGCCCTTTGCGATCTGATCCTTCAGCGCACTGATTTGATTTTCCAGCTCTGCGATCCGGTCGTTGATCGCCAGCGTGTCCGGTTCGCTGGTCCTCAGGCAGCATTTCAGGCTCGTGTTTTCCAGCCCGATGCGCGGGCTGCTCATGTATTTCAGCTCTGTTTCCAGCTGCATGAACGCTTCCAGCATCTTCATCAGCCGGGAGGTCGGGATGTGTTCGCTCTCCCGGAGATATTCGGCTGTCGTATCATCGGCAAGATCGAGAATCTCAGCGATTGCTTCTCCGCAGCATTTTGCCGTCAGCATCGTCCGCAGGTGTTCGCTCACGCTTTTTGCGAATGCGGCCGGCTCCTTCCCGCCCTTCATCATCTCGTCAATCAGCCGGATGGTTTCCGCCGCGTTCTCTTCCGCCAGCGCTTTGCTGAACCGGAACAGGAAAGCCCGGTCACTGGTCCCGAGCACGCTCTGGACCAGCGCCTCGTCCACCTTTTTTCCATATCCGATGCACATGTCCAGAATACTCAGCGCGTCCCGCATGCCGCCTTCCGCCGCCCGCGCGATGGCCATCAGCGCGCCGTCCGTCGCCTCCGCGCCCGCGCCGTCCGCAGCTTCCCGCAGCCTGCCCAGGATCTGTCTCGCCGGGATCCGGCCGAAATCGAACCGCTGGCACCGGCTCAGGATCGTCGTCGGCAGCTGCTGGGGTTCCGTCGTTGCGAGAATGAACACGATATGTGCCGGCGGCTCCTCCAGGGTCTTCAGCAGCGCGTTGAAGGCCTCCTTCGTCAGCATGTGCACTTCGTCGATGATATATACCTTGTATTTTCCGATCTGCGGCGGATATTTCACGCTTTCCCGCAGCGTCCTCGCGTCGTCGATGCCGCGGTTGCTGGCCGCGTCCATCTCGATGATGTCGAGGTTGTCCTCGTTTTCCATCTGCCGGCAGGTATCGCATTCCCCGCAGGGATCACCGTTTTTCGGGTGCTCGCAGTTGATGGCCCGGGCCAGGATCTTGGCCGTGGAGGTTTTGCCGGTTCCCCGGCTTCCGCAGAAGAGATAGGCATGGGGAATCCGGCCGGTTTCGACCTGGTGCCGCAGGGTCTCGACGATGGCTTCCTGGCCCACCATGTGGGAGAAATCCTTCGGCCGCCATTGTCGGTACAGCGCCTGATATGCCATTGCTTACTCTCCTTCTGTCGTCGGGATGCTGTAATCCAGCCACGGGCGGATCTGTTCGTATTTGCTCTCCCCGATGCCCCGTACGGCCATCAGGTCCTCCGGATAGAGGAATGGTCCGTGCGCCTCCCGTTCGTCGATGATCGCCTGTGCGATGGTTTCCCCGATTCCGGGCAGCTGCTGCAGCTCTTCCGCATCCGCCTCGTTGATCCGGATCGTGCCGTCCGGCGGCGCAGGGGGAATGATCCCGCTTTCTCTGCCGCCGGCCGCAAAGGTCTTCTTTGTTCCGTGCGGGATATCCCGGAGCGCGGCCAGGCAGATCAGCACGGCAGCTGCAGCCAGTGCGATTCCGAGGATTTCCCGGAGCTTTACAGACTTCAGTCTGTTCCTCATGCCTTCCGGACCTTCTGCCCCTGCTTTGTGTCCTCGAGAAT
>JAFRGU010000120.1 GCA_017433675.1 Clostridia bacterium | reverse complement strand
GAAGAGGGTTTCCCTGTTCGTTGAAAACCGTCTCCTCGCCGGCATATCCCTCGCTGCAGAGAACCGGTTCCCCGTTCAGACCATAGAAGCAGACCCGGATACGGCTGCCATGCTCATCATATTGTGACACCCTCATTGCCCAGCCGTGGTCATTCAGAAACAGGCCGCCCTTTTCGTCGCGGCAGGTCATCCGGACTTCGTTATGACCGGCATATTCATACAGCGTATGCGCACCGTAAGCCGGATCCGTCATCGCCAGTCCGCGAGCGTCCAGCGTATGCCGCTTGGTGCAGTCGCCGCTGCTGTCGTATACAAAGGCAATCCCAGCTGCACCGCTGCACTTGCCGATCACCTGATAATGCTCCGGCCTGCCGGCATCCGTGCTCTCATCGGAGAGGAAAGAGAGATCGTACAGCCGGGTAACCCGGCCCTGCTCATCCCTTTCATAACGGATCCCGGCAATGCCGTCCGCATCCTCGGCAAAACGGTTGTAGGCATCGGAGCAGTAGTGAACCTCACGGGTAAAGCCAGCGTCATCGTAGAAGAACAGATAGCGGATGATATTGCTTTTGAAATCCGGTTCCCCAGTGTCCATGGGGGTGCTGTGGGACGGAAGAGGCGCCGCCGCGGAAAATGCCGTCCCTGCATCCCCTTCCGGGTTCCGAACCAGATCGGCGGTATTCTGGTTTACATAATGCAGCTCGGCGGTCAAATGACCGTTTTCATCATACTGTTTGACGCTGGAGAGCCGCTCCCCCGCATACTCATATTCCGCTTTTGAAAAAGCGTCCAGGCGGCTGTCCCGGTCGTCCGTGACAAGGCTGCCGGCAGCGTTCTCACAGCGCAGCTCGCGTACCCTGCCGCGGCTGGAAACAAGCGCAATGTGCGAACTCATGGACTTCCATTCGCCGCTGCTGAGTCTGCCGATCCCCGACGGGACGCCGTAAACCTCGGTATAGTCCATATAATATGCGGTTTTTATCCGAAAATAGTCCCAGCAGAATCCGGTGCCGGCAAGAAGCAGCAGCGCAAGCGCGGCAGCGAAGAGATGCTGCCTTCTTCTGCGGCGCAGGTCATCGCTCTCCAGCTCCTCGCGCTTGATGCCCAGCATGGCAGCAATCAGGCGCAGAAGGGCGCTGCGCCTGCCGTCGTCATGAACGCTGACCCCGGCAATATCCCTTTCCCGGCAAAGCTGAGCCAGATATGCAGGAAAGCATTCTTCCACAGGGTTTCGGCTCTCATCCACGATGAAGGGGATAACACGGCTGAGATCGCCGCTGCCCTCAAGAAAGTACCGCAGCTCAGCATCGAGATAGCGTGAATTCTCCCGTGCGGCACGCGAACAGATCACGATCAGGAATCTGGCCGACTGCACCTCGTCCAAGAGGCTGCTGTCCAGCAGGCCGGGGGTCAGATCGGTCTTATCCAGAAAAACCGGACTGCAGCGGCGGCCGAGCTGGGGATGCTTTCTGTGGGTTCTGGCCGGCAGGCGGTAGCGCTGGAGATTCCGTTTGAGCCAGCGGGCCCACTTTTCGTCCGCGCTCTTATAGCTGATAAAGGCGAAATAGGTATAGGCGTTTTCCGTGCCGGTATCGGCCGGGACGGATTCAGGCTGATTCATGGAAACACTCCCCCTCAGGTTCAAGCCCCGCTGAAGTGAACTTACCATAAACGGCAGGACGCTTCAACAGAATCGTGCTAAGCGGTAGAAATCCGGGCGCGAACGGTCCAGGGCTCCTATATGGGCGCTCACAAGAGCGGGCAGTTCCTGCTCGGGCAGTCCGTTGATTTTCAAGATTTCCTTTGCATCCGTTCGTCCGGATGGTATAATGGATCTATCAGAAAATAAAAAAGAGGCTTTGATGCCTCGGAGGAGAAGCGCCATATGAAAAAACAGATGACCCGGGGTTTATCCGCGTGGATGAAAGCTCTGCTTTCCGGCGTGCTCATCATCCTGATGCTCGGTTCTGCCGCTGCCTTTGCGACAGAGGTGGACCCCAATTACGTTCCCCCGACGGTGTATCCCAGCGGTGACTATTCCTATTATTTCAACGAGGATGAGGCAAGCATCACCATCTGCGACTATCGAGGTAATGCTGAGGAACTTGTCATCCCCACGGAGCTCGACGGTTACCCCGTAACAAAAATCGG
>JAFRGU010000119.1 GCA_017433675.1 Clostridia bacterium | reverse complement strand
TATCTTGAAGCGAATGCTGAAAACAGCGCTATCTTTGAATACCCCAAGGCGGAACGGCTTGTGACAGAAGACGGACAGCATTTCTACGATTCATAAATCATCAGGCATCGAGCTGTGCCGGGGCGACGGGCGCCAGGGGAGCATTTCGGGCTTTGTGACGCTGAACGAGGCAGACTGCGAGCAGATTTACCGGCTGATGATCTGAAATAAAGACTCACTGCCGAAACAGACGCAGCAATGGTTCCGATTTACACCAGAGAGGAGTCAGGACAATGACCGCAACGGGGAAAACAGAACTGTTTGAAACCATGGCCGTTCCCCGTGCCCTGACCCGGATGGCAATTCCCACCATTGTCAGTCAGCTCATTACGCTTTTTTGCAGGCGGTGAACGGATATGCCTGCTGATCTGTGTTTTTCGCCGGGCATGGCTGCGTTTCTTTCAGCCTTATTTCTTTTCGTTTTCCAGCTTGCTTAATTCGTTCATTTCTTCCATGAACGCATTCATCGTGGCTTCATCACGGGGCAGCTTGGTGAGCATCCCCATCAGACCGCCGCTGGGATCTTCGGAGACCTGCGCCCAGAGACCGTCGGGCTTGTATTCCACAGCCTTTTTGTGTATCGACGAAAAAACGTTTGCCCATGCGCCGGTCAGCGACATCGTTAAAATCAACGCCAAACCCGCGATTACGATGGCGGGGATGCCGCCTTTCCCGTCCTTCCTTCTCTTCAGGAAACCCAGTACAATTGCTCCGACAGCCAGCGCGCCGGCCACAATGGCGCCGGTGGTGCCGAACAGGAATGTTGCGAGCACACCGCATGCCAATGCCAGGATCCCCAGAATAACAGCTAAAACACCCATCATTTTGTTCCTCCTTTTTTGTGATTTATGTAAATAACCATTCGGTTATTTTGCATCCCTGTGGTCAAATATTCTGATCGCCAGCGGCAGGAAGATACCTCCCGTCACGATGGCGACCAGCAAAGCCTTCATTGTATCAAGCGGGTTTTCTTTCATGACGACATCCGGCATATATTTCCGGATATCCGTCGCTGGACCGAAAACCTGTTTCAGACCTTCATTGATGCCCGAGTAAATCAATGAGGTCAGTCCCATACCGAAAAGAACAGCCAGGATCATCCCCAGCGATTTGCTGCGGAAGGTGGATACCACCTGCAGCAGAATGGCGCAAAGGCTCTGAAGTTCCGGCCGATCAGTCCATAAATCTGCCCCTCTTTAATATGCAGATTCACATCTTTGGCGGCTTCCTTCTGTCCGTATTTTTTCGTGAGATTTTTGGTTTCCAGGATATATTCCATCCGTTTGTTTGTCTCCTTCCTCCGCATATAGCGGGATCTCCTGCATTCGTCCCCGTTTTCGCCGGTATACCCGCGCGTTCTCCCTCGAGCAGGGCATTTTCATCAGGGGGAACTGCAGATTAACCGTGAAGATGCCTCCTTCATGGCGCGTGATATATCAACCATTATATACCCTTATGCTTCTTCTATCAAATCCCCCATCAAAATATGTTCATTCTGCCATGCTGTTCTGTATAATCATGTGTTCGTCTGTAATAATACGGAAGATTACCTCTGCTGATTTTTGAACTGCGCTCCGGGGAACCATGATCCATACTGAAAAAAGAACCGGAAAGGATCTTGCGTTCCTGAACGCTCTCGGCTACAATGCATAATGGTTCTGACGAATACAGATGAACACAGGGATCGGTTTTTCACTGATTCCTGTGACAGGCCAAGAAACGGAGTATAAAACATGATACAGATTTCGGTTCTGGACCGGCAAAATACGCTGATTGCTGAATCAAGCCATACGGACACGGCCATGCTTTGCCTGGACAGGGCATGGATTGATGGGGACAGAGTGCAGATTATTACGGAACCGGGCAGCCATCTGGCCGTTCAGATGGATGCGGCACTGGCTGAGGGCGAAATCTATCTTCCGGATGGAAAAATGAACTGGCCCATTCCACAGGGTGAACATCGGCTGGCGTATGCTCCCGGGGCCTTCGAGGGGCTGCGGCACATTATTACCGCGAGAAAAATGAGCGGGGACGAGCTTTTTAGATGCCGCGACCTGGCCCGGAATCCGGCTGATCTGCGCGGAGATACCGATTTTTATCCCCACTGCACTGCCAATGTGGAAACACGGAATGAATCGGTGTTTGCGGCCCGAAACGTGATCGACGGTCTGCGATTCAATCAGTTCCACGGGGAATGGCCCTATGAAAGCTGGGGCATCGGTGCGCGAACCGACGCCTGGTGCAAAATCGACTTTGGACGTGAAATCATTGCGGAGCGGATGGCCCTGACCCTGCGCGCGGATTTTCCGCATGATGCATACTGGGTATCAGGCCATGCGGCCGATTCCAATGGTGATGAAATCTTTTTTGAGCTCCGGAAGACCGGGGACCGCCAATGGATAGATCTTGGCGGAAGAAAGGTACGCTGGCTGCGCCTGGAACGCATGGTCAAGAGCGATGACCCGTCCGCTTTCCCGTCGCTGCGGGCCTGGGAAGTGTTCGGCAGTGAAGTGAAATGACATCCGTTTATCTTTGATGCTCAGAAACCTGCGGTGCCGATCAGCATCATTTTGCAGGAAGCTGTTTCTTGGCCAGAATCTTTGCCGGGAATGCTAACTCCCAGACCAGCTGGAAAAGCAGGAGAGCCGGGCTGTCCGGCGAAATACAATGGGTATCAATGCGATCTGCTCAGGCAGAAATGATGAACGGAAATGGAGATGCGAAAAATGATCAGGATTTACGGAATGCCAACCTGTCCCTACTGTGATTATGTTCACGAGCAGATTACCGGACGGGAGGACGAGTTTGAATACATCAACATCGGCGAGAATATCCGAAATATGAGTGCGTTTACGAGACTCCGGGATACGAGTCCTGTTTTTGAACACTGCAAAGAAATCGGGGATGTGGGCATTCCCGCCTTTGTGTTTGAAGACGGCCGGATATCCATCGATCCGGCCGATGCCGGACTGATTGAATATGGATCGCCCGACGCGTGCTCCATTGAGGACCACAAGAGCGGAAGAAAAGGATGCTGACGGGACGTCTTTCAGGAACCAATCAGCCATGCCCTGGCAGGGTAGGAAAACCATTCTCGCCCAACGAGTTAAAGAGAGATTCAGCCAATGAAGACAATTCAGGTGGTCGCAGCGATTATCCGGGATCAGGACAGAATCTTTGCCACCCAGCGCGGATATGGCCCCTATAAAGACGGCTGGGAATTTCCCGGGGGTAAAATTGAACCGGATGAAACTCCGGAACAGGCGCTGGCGCGGGAAATCAGGGAAGAACTGGATACAGAGATTATGGTAGGGGATAAGCTCACGGACGTGGAATATGATTATCCTGAATTCCACCTTTCCATGGGGTGCTACTGGTGTACCGTTTTATCCGGCCATCTGACGCTGAAGGAGCATGAATCGGCGAGATGGCTGCGATTCGATGAGATGGATATGGTAGACTGGTTGCCGGCGGACCGAATTGTGGTCCGTCTTCTGTCACGCATATCTTCCCCAAAAACAGTTTCCATACCGGGCGGCTGAGGCAGGCACACGCGCGGAGCCGCAGCGCGCGCAGGGGCGTCTTGCCATTCCGCTTGCCAGGCTGATCCCTGACTTCGTATCAAGAAATGAAACGTATCAGAAGCAGGCAGACTGATGATACGCTTCGTATGGTATCCAAACGGAAATGTACAGATGAAGGGGGAAAGCACATGAAGAAACTACTGGCACTGTTCACAATCATCATGATTGCGGTTTCGGCGGTATCCGCAGGAGCGGAAAACGCGGCAACGGATCTGTTTGCGCTGCTGGACGGACAACGGTTTGAATTTTGCAGCGGCGTCGGCGCCTGGGGCACGGAACTGGCTATCGGAGAAAACGGAGCTTTCAAGGGCAGCTTTCATGACAGTGAGATGGGAGAAACCGGTGAAGGCTATCCGGACGGGTCGATTTACGGCTGCTCGTTCCATGGACAGCTCTCCGATCCGGAGCCTGTGGATGAATTTACCTGGACGGCAAAGATTTCGGCAGAGCAGGATGAGGGGCAGGTTCCGGAAGCGATTGAAGACGGTATCCGGTATGTGACAGCGGCGCCATACGGACTGGAAAAGGCACGGACAGTTACCATTTACCTTCCCGGAACACCGGTGGATCAACTGCCGGAAGGTTTTCTGATCTGGTCCCATCTCCAGGAGATTGATCCGGACGCGAAGACGATCCCGTACTATGCCATCTGGAATGAAACGGATGAAGCCGGCTTCGTCTCCGATATTTTTCCGATGAATGCACCCGCAGACGATGAGATTGGGTACTATCCCGATGACTATCCGGAATCCAGACCGTATGTGAATACGTGGGTCGCTGAAAACGGAGACTGGCGCATCGAGGTATACGGTGAGGACGGCGGGATCAAGCCCATGGTGGTCCATCGGCTGGGTGACAACAAGGAGGATATCTGGGAGTATGCCACAGCGCTGAATCCGGATAAAACCGCGCTGACAGCCGTTCCGTTTGGTTTGCACTACCGGCAGGATACGGTTACATATGACTGGGACGAAACCTATTATGAAGATGGTGACGCGGTGTTTACCCTCAATGAGAACGGACAGCTGCTCTGGAATGACCTGAAGGAAAACGCCGGGAAGGGCCTGGTATTTGATAAGATCGGGAACTTCTACGGCGGACGCTGGATGAAGGGCAATACGGAAGTGATATTCCATGACTGGTATGAGGGTGAGTATGATATCCGCTGCTTCCAGTACGGAGAGAATGATGCGATCCTGGCGGATGCAATTCTGAAGGGAGTTTACGATCCGGAGACAGATACCATTACAGCGGAAGGTTTCTTTGATCCGGACGCACCGTTCACGGTTGTGTTTTCCTATGATGAGCAGAACAATGTGGTCTGGACGGAGAATGGAGAGAGCACGGTTCTGGAATACAGCTACCGGACGGACTGAGACCGGAACGGAATGACATTGGTATACATGATTTCCAGAAAAGATTCTGAACGATTTCTGAAGGGGGATTCTCAATGAAAAAGATGATTGCAATGTTTCTCGCATTCATGATGCTTTGCACAGCAGGCATCGTCCTGGCGGAAGGAAACGGACTGTCCCAGTCCGAGACTGCCGGAGATGCGATTGATGCGGCCGGAGAAAAGGAAGCCCGGGCCGGGGACGATGAAACAATCCGGACGATTGATGAAATGATTCTGATGATGAATTCCGGCATGGCTGTCAGCGGCGCGGAAGGGACAGCGAAGCCGCAGATCACAGGCCGCATCGAAGACGGGTGTTACGTGCTGACGGTGGAGATGGATCCGAAGGATTCCGGAAAATGGCAGGCGGATGAAATGGCCCAGGATCCGTTTGTGGTGAAGCTGGCGTCTTCCGGCACGGAGAACGGCGTGTTTACCGCCCGGTATGAGCCGACGGGGGACGGAGAGGTTGCCGTCAACCTGCGGCATTTCAATGCGCACACCTGCGACCAGCTGCATTCCTTCAACCTGCTGGTCGAAAACGGGAAGGTGCAGGAAGCAACCGGCGGCTCCTACACTGCGTCCCCTTCCGAAGAGGATCTGGATCCGCTTTTTTCCGGGGAATGGCTGGAAAAAGATTCCCAGTTTATCGTGCTGGATGTGACGAAAAAGCTCGGGGACGGCTGGGAAATTGAGGTTTCTTCCCCGGTTTCCCATGGCGCGTGGGTGATCCGGGCCACAGCCTATTACGACTGTGACTATGGGGCCTTGGTTTATGCGGACGGCGTCAAGCATGATCTGATTCCAGGTGAGAAAACAACCGAAAAGGAAGCGTCTTCCGGACTGTGGGGAACGCTGAAGCCTGAAGGGACGCCGGAGGATCTGCAGCTTGTCTGGTATGACATGGAAAACACGGAAGGGGAAACGGTCACTTTTGAAACGGCTCCTGCGCTGCCGCCCTATGCCTATACCGGGGCGGATCCCATTGAAGGCGCGATTGCTAATGCACTGGCAGCTGACGAGCGCGCATCGCTGTACCTGACTGAACCCGGATATGTGACGATTCCCTGCCCGATTATTCTGAAGACGGACATGGCCGACGAAACCCACGCCAGGGTGTATGGCGCCTTCTGGATCCTGAACTATGTGAAACGGGGAGAACGCCTGATCAATATCTCCGGCGGAGAATACCCGGCCGTTATTCAAATGGAGAAAAAAGACGGCGAATGGCGGGTCACTGCGATGGAGGAAGCCGGGGACGGCGATGATTACACAGCGGATATCGAACGCTTTGCGGAAGGGGACCAGGAGCTGGAAGAAAAGTATTTCGCAGCTGCAGATCTCGGTGCGGCCGAGCAGCAGGACATCCGGACGCGGTTTATCCGGGAATATGCGGAGGCCAATAATATCGAGGTTACCGCATACCAGGATTACGGCTGGGATCCGATACCGCTGCAATAAAGCCGCCGCCGGTTACCGGGCGTGACAAAATCCCGGGTTAGATGTATGATAAAGGCATCAGAAAATGGAGGGGACACGAGAATGCGCAAGCTGTCTATTTCCGGGCGTTTATTGATCCTTGTCTGTGCGCTTCTTCTCGTGTTCCTTTTTCTGCCCGCTGCTCCCGCTGCTACCGAAGCTGAAAGCGTTCGTGTCGGATATTATGAGAATGAAGTTTTTCAGGAGGGGGCTCAGGAAGGCGCGGTCAAGACGGGCTATGCCTATGAATACTACCGGAAGCTGTCGGAGTATACCGGCTGGAAATATGAATATGTTTACGGCGGGTTCGGGGAACTGTATCAGATGCTCCTGGACGGGAAAATTGATCTGCTTGCCGGGCTGGCCTGGCGGGAAGAACGCGCTCCGCTGATCGGCTATCCCAGAGCCATTATGGGCAGTGAATCCTATTATCTTGTCAAGCATGATGAGGATGTTCATGTCAGCGTCGATCCCGCAACGCTGAACGGATGCAGAATCGGCGTGCTGGACAGCGCCATGGTCAACGTTCTGGACCAGTATCTGGATACGCATCAGGTCAGCGCGGAGGTTGTCACTTTTTAAGATTATACACAGCTGTTCAGCGCTAATTCCGGATCTGGGATAACGGGATCGGCATGAGCGAGGAATTCCAGAAAACGATCTTTGAAGCATTCACCCGTGAAAAAACCAGCACCGTCAGCGGAATCCAGGGAACGGGACTGGGCATGGCGATTACGAAGAACATCGTTGATATGATGGGCGGTGTGATTACCGTTCATTCCGTTGCAGGCAAGGGCAGCGAGTTTGTTGGTGAACTGCCATGCCGGATCAGCGGAAAGCCGGCGAAACCGGAACCGCTGCCCGAACTGCAGGGACTACGGGCGCTTGTGGTAGACGATGACACCAATACCTGCCTTTCTGTCTGTTCCATGCTGCGGGAAATCGGCATGCGGCCGGACTGGACAAACTACGGCAGGGAAGCCGTGATTCGTGCAAAGGAAGCACTGGAGCAGGCGGATGAATTCCGGGTCTATATTATCGACTGGCTGATGCCGGATCAGAACGGCATTGAGACTGTACGCCGGATCCGGAAGGTCATCGGCGACAGTACGCCAATTATTATTCTGACCGCCTACGACTGGGCAGATATCGAAAAAGAAGCCCGAGAAGCCGGTGTGACCGCCTTCTGTTCCAAACCGCTGTTCATGTCTGAATTGCGGAATGTGCTGGCCCTGCCTTTTATGGCGGCCAGGAATCCGATGGAGGGTGAAAAAAAGGAATCGGAAAAGAAGCCCGATTTTTCCGGAAAGCGTGTTCTTCTGGCGGAAGACAATGAAATGAATCAGATGATTGCGGAAGCCATCCTGACGGAGACCAAACTGGCTGTGGATATCGTCGGGGACGGAACAGAAGCCGTGGAAAAAATCATCTCCTCACCGGCCGGCACCTATGATCTGATTCTGATGGATATTCAGATGCCCAGAATGAACGGATATGAGGCGGCAAAGCGGATCCGCGCGCTGGAGGATGAACGGAAAGCGAATATTCCGATTGTTGCCGTAACAGCCAACGCTTTTGAGGAGGACAGGAAGGTTTCGATGGAAGCGGGGATGAACGGACACCTGGCCAAGCCCTATGACGTTCCGGCCATCATGAATACCCTGAAAGCCCTGTTAAATAAGAAACAGGGGACAGGTCAAAAAGCGGATTTCCCAGTATCCGGATATCGGCTATGATCCCTGCTGAGGCAATCGCAGCCTGGCCATTCATGGCAAAGCGCTCTCCGGTTCAATTTCTCAAACCGGAGAGCTCTTTGTGACCGGGAAGCCGCTTTTCCATTCAGCGGGGAACATTGTTTCCGCCGTACTTTTCCGCCAGGTACTCCATGGCACGCAGGTAGCCGTCAAAACCCAGACCGATATAATGCGCCTCGCAGGCCATCCCCGCATAGGAGATCTGCCGGAATGACTCCCGCCTGGATACGTCGCTGATGTGTACCTCAGCCGCAGGCAGACGTACGGCTTTCAGCGCGTCCAGGATGGCGATGCTGGTGTGTGTGTAGGCTGCAGGGTTGATCACGATGGCATCCTCCTGCCCCAGCGCCTGCTGAATGCGGGTCACGATGTCGCCTTCGTGATTGGACTGATACAGGCTCACTTCAATGCCCAGCGCATCTGCTTTATCCAGGATCATACGGCACAGGTCGTCATAGGTGTCTGCTCCATAAATGCCCGGCTCCCGGATGCC
>JAFRGU010000118.1 GCA_017433675.1 Clostridia bacterium | reverse complement strand
CTGTGGTGCCGCCGGCCAAAAGAACGCATGACCTGGCGGATGGCTTCGCACTGGTGGGATTCCGGACGAGGGGAGGAAACACATGACCAGTCGGAAGGTGGATGATTCCGGGGATATCCTGCCGGTGACTTCGCCGGGAGATCTGGCCAGGGGAACGGAAGCAGCGGCGATTGGACTGGCAGATCATCTTCGGATGTTTACCGGAGAATGGTGGGAGTACCCGGATCGGGGGAACGGGATTTTTTATCTGATTGCCGGGGAACGGGTGACGGAGAAGCAGGTTCCGTCTTTGTGCAGCTATCTGAGTTCTTATGTAGGGAGTTTTCCGGAGGTGGAGGAGGTTACGGATGTACAGGGAAGAGTGATGAATGGGGTGTTTTCTTATACAGCGACAGCGATCGTATCGGGAGAAGAGGTCAGAATAACATTTTGAGGGGACGTAACGTCTGATTGTGTCTGGATGAAACGCAGGGACACACTTTTTCGCTTCAGCTATCGCTGCAACGAAAAAGAGACGTCCCTACGTTTCACGCACGGTGGAATGAAAAAGAGATATCCATCAGTTTCATGGAGGTGAGGTTATAGAGGATGTATTTTACGCCTTATATTGATGGGAACGGGGTGCATATTCCGAGTTATGAGGACCGGATGGAGGCGCTGGTGGCTTCGTATCGGAATATCTTCGGGCCGGATGTGAACCTGGAGATCAGTTCGCCGGACTATCAGCTGCTGTCGGTTTTCGCGAAAGCTTTGGATGATCTTTCGCAGATCGTTCTGGTGGATTTTGCTTCGCGGAATCCACAGTATGCCAGCGGGGTTGGACTGGATCTGCTGATGCCGCTGCACGGACTGGTGCGGGGCGGGGCGACCTATTCGACGGTGGTACTGACGCTGAACGGAACGCCGAACGCGGTATTGCCGGATGCTCCTGAGGCACTGGATGACGCGGGATATATCTGGCGATGCCAGACGGCGGGGATCCAGCTGGACGAGAACGGGCAGGCCATCGTGACGGCGATCTGCACGACGCCGGGGGCGATTCCGGCGGCTGCGGGGACGGTGCGGCAGCTGGTTTCGCCGATATCCGGGCTTTCATCCGTCGTGAACGCCGCAGCGGCGACGCCGGGCACGGAAGCGGAGACGGACGCCAGCTGCCGGAACCGGCTGAAGGCCGCGGCCGCAGCTTCAGCGATCGGGTCATTGGATGCTATACGGTATGGGGTGCTGAGCGTGCCGAACGTAAATGCGTGTACGATTATTGAGAATAACGGGGATACGGAAGATGAACGGGGGATACCGGGGCATTCGATCTGTGTGCTTTTTGCCGGTGGAAATGCTTACTCAGTGGCACAGATGGTTTTCGACAAGAAGGCTCCGGGGATCGGGACATACGGGAATCTGGAGCTGCCGGTGAATGATGCGTGGGGGAATGCGCATACGGTGAAGCTGCAGCGGATTACGAACGCGAATGTGGCGCTGACGATCGAGATACGGCCGCTGGCGGGATATGATACTACGATTCCGGAACGGATTCGGGAGGCACTGGTGGAATATGCGGGGACATTAAGCGTCGGGCAGGATCTGGTGGTGAGCTCGCTTTATCCGGTGATTTACGGGGCTGTGGAGACGGCTGTTCCGGCTTTTTCTGTGAATTTGCTGACGGCGACTTATGGCGGGACGACGACGAGCGGGATACTGACGGCAAACTGGAATCAGAAGTTTAATATCAGGGCAGCGCAGGTACAGATTGTGGAAGTGAATTGAGGGTTTGGTTGATAGCCAGGGGTGAAACGTAGGGACACTGTTATCGTACCCGGGGGTGAAACGGATAGGGACGGACCTTTTTCCTTCAGCTGACGCAGAAACAAAAAGGATCCGTCCCTCCCGTTTCACTCCGCTTCATGCACACTGAGGAGGTGAATGGGTGATTTCTTTGAATGAGTTTTTGGCTGCAGTGGAAGAGATTTCTGCGGAGAATCCGAGATACCGGAAGGGAGGATCCGGGTTCGACGGGAGCTGCGACTGCATCGGGCTGATTATTGGGGCTTTGCAGCGATGCGGCGGAAAATGGAGTGGAATTCATGGGAGCAACTGGGCTGCACGGAATGCTACAGATGGACTGAAGCGGATTGTTTCCAATTCGGATCTGGAAATAGGGGACCTTGTTTATAAAGCCAAAGCACCGGGGGAGAAGGGATATGACCTGCCGAACCGGTACAAAGGGGACAAGGACCAGAATGACTACTATCATGTCGGGGTTGTAATGTCAGTTTATCCTCTGCGGATCAGGCATATGACTACACCAACGATGAAGATTGATATAAAGCTCGGAGCATGGACGCACCATGGGTGGTGTTCACTGGTGGAGCGAGAGAAGTGGAATCATGCGGAAGGAGAGACGGGAATCAGTATTGCTCGGCTGCATGATTGCCTGGATGTGATTGAGAAACAACTTGATTTTATCTATCAAATGACTGGCTCGCCGTTACCCGCGACAGATGGCTCGCTGTTACCCGCGCTAAAGCGCGGACAGCTGCATATGGGAAGTGTTACCCGCACTGAAAGTGCGGACACTTCTCCAAAGCGCGGACGGCTGCAGATGGGAAGCGAACCCCAAATCAAAGATTTGGACGCTTCCTCAGGAGGTCGGGGATAACGGAAAATGCAGTAAAAGCCATGGGATTCGGTCCAGAGGCGCTATGGGTAACATTCGGGACGCTGACTGCTTTGGCAGCTCTGGTTTTGCTGGGGCTGCAAATTGCCGCGAGGATTCGTGAAATCAGGGAACCTGGGGTCAATGGGAACCGGGAAATGGAAAAGCAGATGCGGGAGGAGCATGGGCGGCTGTGCACGCTGGAGCAGTCCACTTCCCGACAGGAAGAGGAGCTGAAGATGATTCTGCGGGCGCAGATCGTGATGATGCATCACATCGTGGACGGGAACGGGGTTGAAAACCTGAAGGCGATGCAGCGGCAGATTGAGGAATACCTGGTATACGGACGGAGGCCTGATGAAACCCATGCGTGAGATTTATAAAGAGATTGCACTGAAGATTGATGGAAAAGAAATGAAATTCCGGATGAAGAAGCTGGATGCTTTTTCCGGGGTGAAGGTGCTGAAGATGATCTCCGGATCCGAGGCAGGGACATTGCAGGAGATGATCTTCAGCCTGCCGGAATGGGAGATGGAAAGCCTGATGAAGGTTTGTCTGAAGCACTGCGAGGTGATGCTGCCGGCGGGATGGATTGCTGTGTATGCGGATGGATGCTGGGGGATGCCTGAGATGGAAACGGAGACGATGGCGTGCTTCCGGCTGGTGCAGGAGACGCTGGCGTGGAGTCTTGAAGATTTTTTAGGAGACGACGGGTCGGCTTTGTAAGCCCCACACCCGGGTTTATTCCGGCGGAAGCTGCGAATATTGATGAGATGGCTTTTTTGCCGGTGGCGGCGGGGTATTGGAGGCAACATGAGATGTGGGACGGGACTTATACGCTGGATGATCTGATGGATATTGTGGAGTTGATACAGGTGAGTAATGAGAATCAACGGAGAGCCATGGGGAATGGTTGATTGCGGGGGGTGAAACGGATAGGGACAGTCCATTTTGATTCAGCGGGGGTGAAACGGATAGGGACAGT
>JAFRGU010000117.1 GCA_017433675.1 Clostridia bacterium | reverse complement strand
CTGGGGGATACAGACAGCGACGGTGTTTCAGCGCATGAAGCAGGTGCCCTGTTCTATCCCATTATGCCAGGCGACGAGGCTGCTTCCTGGCAACGGTTCAGCGAGGAAATCCTGCCGCTTTTCCTGGCCGGAAAATATGGCTCGGAAGAGGAAGCAAAATACTACGGAAAACTGAAGGAAATGCTAAGATAGGAGGGAAGCATGGAATTTCTGATCAGCAGGGACGCAAAGCATATACCGCACAGGAAACACTGGCAGTTCTGCGTAGGCTCCGGGCACGCGCTGCTGGCGCTCCGGACGGATTACGCGAAACAGCTGAAATTTGTGCATGACGAACTGGGCATTGAGCGGGTCCGCTTTCACGGCATTTTTGATGACGACATGCGCACGTTCAATGACCTGTCGATGCAGATGGAGATTGAAGGGGCTGAACAGTTCACTGACTATAATTTTAACGCCTGCGCCGCGGCATATGACAACGTGCTGGAAGCGGGGATGAAACCTTTCGTTGAGCTTTCCTTCATGCCGGAAAAACTGGCTCTGAAGGAGGAGGGAAGACCGCAGAAGGGCGGTTTTTTTTACCGGCCGAATATTGTTCCGCCCGCGGATTACAGCGCATGGCGGGATTACCTGCAGGCATTTGTCCGCTTCCTGCAGAAACGGTACGGCGATGAGGAAATTCGCAGCTGGTATTTTGAAGTATGGAATGAGCCGGATCTGCCCTACGTCTTCTGGAACGGCAGCCGGGAAGAGTATTTCCGCTTCTATGCGGAAACCGTGAGGGCGATTAAGGATATCGACTCCGGAATCCGGGTAGGCGGACCTTCCACCAGCGGCAGCAAATGGATCGGCAGCTTCCTGGATTACTGCGAGGAAAACAGTGTGCCCGTGGATTTTGTGTCAACCCATCAGTACGCGGGCGATCCCGTCGGCGGAGTTGAAGACCAGGGCGACGGGGAAGGACAGGCCGGCGGATTTGAGGCGTGGCAGGCGCACCTGCGGGCTGCCGCGGAGACGCTGAAGCAGGTGAAGGAGAAAACCTTCCTGGCAGGATACCGCGCGGTGACGCCGGACAAATCGGAAACGACGGACCTGCCGGACGACCTGTTCCGGAAAAACGCTGCCCGCGCCCGGCAGCAGGCAAAGGGAAAACCGCTGTTTTATACGGAATGGAATGAAAACGCCATTTTTTCCGCTTATACAAATGATACCCGGAAAGTTGCGGCGTACGATGTGAAGATGGCGCTGGCGGTCGGGGACGACGTGACCGGATCCTCCATCTGGTGCTTCAGCGACATTCTTGAGGAGATTCATCCCTTTCCGCAGGAATTCCATGGCGGTTTCGGAATGGTCACGCAGCACGGAATTCCCAAACCGGTTTTCCACGCGATGAAACTGCTGGCGGACGCACCGGATACCCGGATTGACCTGGGAAAGGATGCCCTTGACGGAGAGATCGGGATCGCAGCCTTTGAGGACAGCCGGGAAACGCATATCCTGCTTTTCCGGCAGAAAATGAAGAACATGGATCTTCCTGCAGAAGAAGCAGTGATCCGGATGGAGATGTCTGAAAAACCGGAATCGGTGACAGTAAGGCGTATTGATGAAACCCATGGGAATCCTCTGGGTATATGGGAAGAGATGGGATCGCCGG
>JAFRGU010000116.1 GCA_017433675.1 Clostridia bacterium | reverse complement strand
GCGCTGGTCACCGGAAGCGGCAAGGGAGTGGGCGCCGGCATCGTCCGCGTGCTTTGTGCAGCAGGCATAAAATGCGTGGTGCACTGTAATTCGAATCGGGCGCTCGCGCAGAAAACCCTGGAGCAGATTCAGGCTTCCGGCGGAGAAGCCTTTCTGTGTCAGGCGGATGTATCGGATCCTGCTCAGGCGCAGAGACTGGTAGATGAAACAGTGAACCGTTATGGCCGTCTGGACATTCTGGTGAATAATGCCGCGCTCCAGATGAATCTCTTCGTCGATGAATATCGGGAAGAAACCCTGCGTCATCTCTGGGATGTGAACTTTGCCGGATACTGGCGCATGATCCGGGCTGCCCTTCCGTGGCTGCGGAAGAGCCCAGCTCCCCGGATTATCAATATCGGCAGTGTCCATGGGAAACGCCCCACCTGTTTTGACACGGGTTATGCCATGACCAAGGGCGGAATCAAGATGCTGACACGGGAGGCCGCCATCGAGCTGCAGGCGGATGGTATTCCCGTAAACTGTCTGAGCCTGGGAGGCGTCCGGATCGAGTTTAAGACCGGAGATCCCGATTTTCACAACCGCCGTCCCAGGGAAACGCTGAACATGAATCTCCGGAACCGGGATCGCCTGGTTCTGCCGGAAGAGGTCGGCAGCACGGTGCTGTATCTCTGTTCCGAACCGGCAGCAGCCCTCACGGGGGACTGCATCCGGATTGACTGCGGGCAGATGCTGAAATAGGAACGCGCGTAAATCACAGCGCAGAAAGGCAGGAAACCATGTTCTTTAATGACCGGGAAACCATTATCCGCCTCACGCCTCAATGGAAAGGCGAGCGCCTGCCGGACGGCCGTCCCATGGTCTCCGCGGATATTCTGCGGCGGATGCGGAACATTACTTTTGAGGAAGCCTGGGGACCGCTGTGGAATCAGGGCTACCGGAACAACTGGGAGTGCGCTTTCAAGGCGACTTCCCCGGGAACCGTGCTGGTAGGGCGCGCTGTCACCGCCGTCATGGTCCCCCGCCGTCCGGATCTGGATGAGGCCCTGATGGACATCGGCACCAAGGAAGAAGGATACCGGGGTTTCTATAACCAATGGGTCATCGACCACCTGGTTGAGGACGATGTCGTTGTCGTTGATCTGTATGATAAACTTTTCGAGGGGACTTATGTGGGTGGAAATCTGTCCACCGCCATCCGGACCCGCACGAAAAACGGCGGTGCGGTGATCTGGGGCGGCGTCCGGGATCTGCAGCAGATCGCGGAGATGGATCATTTCCAGATCTTCTACCGTGGAACAGACCCAACCGGTATCGGAAACTGCGTGATGACCGGCTATAACATGCCCTGCCGCGTCGGCCAGGCCATCTGCATGCCCGGCGATGTGGTCCTGGGCACCATCAGCGGGGTTATCTTTATCCCCGCGCACCTTGCGGAAGAGGTGGTCGTCCGGGCGGAAAAAAACCACGTACGCGATTTCTTCGGCTTTGACCGTCTGAAGAGCGGAACCTATACCACCGCCCAGATCGACCGCCCCTGGACCACACCCATGATGGAGGATTTCCTCGCCTGGTTCAAAGTCGATCCCCGGGCCGCTGAATACCAGCATCTGACCTGGGAAGAGGAACTCGAGCAGGCCCGGAAGGCGGATGAAACAGCCTGACCCGGCCCCAGAAAAACGTTCCGGCCTGTTTTCCGTGCATGCCCCGAATCCTTTCTGTACATGGCGCCATACATCTGTGAACATTTCATATTCCCCCGGTAAAGCAAATTTGCAGTTGCAAAAAAGGCGCTGTTGCGGTATAATCCCCGCGTGCAAAAAGAACAGATTTGGTACTGTTCTTAATTGAATATGGAAAGGAAGACAGGTTGATGAGCGTAGTGAATTCAGCGAAGCCCAAACCGAAAAACTCGCATGCGTCCCAGGGAGGCTGGCAGCGTCAGGCAGCATATCTGACCATGGTTTTGCCAGGAGTCATTCTGCTGCTGATGTTCGCCTATCTGCCCATGCCCGGCATTATACTTGCCTTCAAGAACTATAAGATGACTGTCCCGACGGAGACATCTTTTTTCCAGAATGTCTTCCTGAACAGCCTCGTCGCCTCTCCCTGGAACGGCCTGAACAACTTCACCTATCTGCTGAAGGACGCGCCGATGCTGATCCGGAACACGGTGGGTTACAACCTGCTGTTCATGGTGGTCGGTGTTTTCCTCCAAGTGGGGCTGGCGGTCGTCATCAATGAGATGCGCAACCGGAAGACGGCCAAGGTCTATCACACCATCGCCTTCATGCCCTACTTTGTCTCCTGGATCGTGGTCATGTATGCGCTGTACGCCATGATTGCTTTCAATGGCTTCTTCAATCAGATCAATACTTCCATGGGAAAGGAAGCCATCAAATTCTATTCCCAGAAGCAGTACTGGCCCTGGATTTTCCTGATTGCGAACATCTGGAAATACACCGGCCAGGGTTCCATCATCTATCTGGCCACGCTGACCGGCTTTGATGAGCAGCTCTATGAAGCCGGCGCCATTGACGGTGCCAGCAAGTGGCAGCAGTTCCGTTATATCACGCTGCCCCAGCTTCTGCCCACCATCGTTATGCTGCAGATTCTGGCCGTGGGCCGGATCTTCAACGGTGACTTCGATATGTTCTATTCCCTGCCGAACGGCTCGGGGACCCTGCGTCAGGTCACAACAACCATCGACGTGTATGTCTATGACATGCTGAAAAAGGGCAACCTGCGGAACTCCTTCGGCTATGCCGGCGCCGGTGCTTTCTTCCAGTCCGTGGTTGGGTTCGTGCTGATTCTGCTGACCAACAAGATCGTGAAGAAGCATCAGCCTGATATGGCGCTGTTCTGATGGAAGGGAGGGAAAAGCATGTCAACGATTGACCGCAAGGAAGCCAAGCGTCTGATGAAGCTGGAGAAGGAAGCTGCAAAACACAGCATGGCCCGGAACCAGATTTCCCGCGGAATGAATGTCTTCTTTAACATTCTGCTGATCGTGTTCTGCATTCTGGTCATCTTCCCGCTCTGGATCATCGTTATTTCCTCCATCACCAGCGAGTCCGCCCTGACCACCTACGGATACCGGCTGTGGCCGCTGGAGTTCTCGACCAACGCATACACGTACCTGTTCCGGGACGGCTCCATCATCCTGACAGCGTATAAAAACACGCTGATTGCGACCCTGGCGGGCACGGTGCTGTCGGTGATTACCGTCGGGCTGTATGCCTACGCGCTGAGCCGGCCCGACTTCCGGTTCAAGAG
>JAFRGU010000115.1 GCA_017433675.1 Clostridia bacterium | reverse complement strand
GCTTTGACCCGGAAGGCGTACAGCTCGGCAAGGTGCTGGCCAAGCGCGTCTTGGCTCATGAAACGGATGGTGCCCTGAAGGTCTTCAGCGATCTGCTCGGCATCTGATTCTCCCTGGTATTCCGGGGCCTGCCTGCAGTGCAGACAGGATTCCTCCAATTGCCTGTCACGACCATCGGACAGGAAGCAGGCTGCAGCCCGGCCGGATTTTCCGCCGGGCTGTTTCCTTTTATTGTGAAAGTCCCATTGAGAATAACCGGATTTGTACCTGCAAATGACTTTCATTCATCGGAATGTCAGAAATCCGGCATGTGACTTTTGCACTGTTTGTAACATTTCTGTAGTGTTTTCTTTACATTAATTCATTCTCATGTTATACTTTCTCTGTATCTTCGGATTCAGGAGGTGAAACACGCGGATGAAGCGTTTTCAGAAATGGAGCAGCCTGGCGCTCGCGGCAGCGCTGGCGCTGAGCCCCGTCCTTTCCGCCCGGGCATATAAGGCGGACACCCTTCGTTCCGGCAGCCGGGGTGAAGCTGTCAAGCAGATGCAGCAGGCCCTGATCTCCCTTGGATATCTGGGCGGCACCGCTGACGGGATCTTCGGTACGCATACGGAGAACGCGGTAAAGAAGTTTCAGCGCGCCAGCCGCCTGACGGCGGATGGCCTGGCCGGCTCCAAAACCCTGGAGCTGCTGTATCAGAAGGCCGGAAAATCTTCCGCGTCGTCTTCGAGCGCTTCTTCATCGACGTCCTCATCCGGCACCGCGAACCAGACTTCCACGGCCTCCACGGCTTCCTCTGCTTCGTCCTCCGCCTCTTCTTCCCTGTTCGGCGGCGATTATGCCACCCTGCGGATGGGCTCCACCGGTTCCCGGGTGAAGACGCTGCAGTCCCGCCTGATCTCGCTCGGCTATCTTTCCGGCAGCGCGGACGGGAAATTCGGCAAGCTGACCAAACAGGCGGTCATCGGCTTCCAGAAAGCCAGCGGCCTCACGGCGGACGGGCTGGCCGGCAAGAAAACCCTGCAGGCGCTGGAAAAGAACGGATCTTCCGCTTCTTCCTCCGGTACAGGCAGCAGTGCTTCTTCTGCTTCCAGCTCCGCTTCTTCCGGCAGCGCGCCATCCTCAGGCGCCACGGCCTCCGGTCCCTCCGGTGCCTCCGTCAAGCTGCTTCACTGGTATAATGACATCAAGCCCACGCTCCGCAACGGGCAGACTCTTCTGATCTATGAACCGTCCTCCGGCCAGAGCTGGAATCTGCGGATCTACTCCAGCGGCCGCCATTGTGACGCCGAGCCCAAAACAAAGGAAGATACCGCCAGCATGCTGAAAGCCTTCGGCGGAGAAAAGACCTGGAGCCAGAAGGCGGTTTATGTCAAGCTGCCCTCCGGCGTCTGGACCATCGGCTCCACCCATGACAACCCACACGACTCCCAGTCCATCAAGGATAATGATTTCGGCGGGCATCTCTGTGTTCACTTCCTGAGAACCATGAGCGAAGCCGAGGAGAACGATCCCAAGTACGGCGTCTCCAATCAGAACACCATCCGTGCTTTCTGGAAACGCCTGACCGGGGAGACCATTGCCGACTGACCGGCAGCCCGGTGATCCGGCAAAAGTTTTCGCAAAAGTTTCTGAAAACTGTCAGGGATTTTCCCTTGACAGTTTTTTCTTTTTGTGTATAATGATGCGCTGTCAGGGTTTCAGCTTGACACCCGGACGGAGGAGATGAACCGGCATGTCCACGCGGGATCTGGATCAGAAGGTGGATCTGGCCTTTCTCGCCGCGTTCTACGGCGGGCTGCTGACGGAGAATCAGCAGCGGATCCTCTCGCTGTACTGTGAGGAGGATTTCTCCCTGGGGGAGATCGCCGCCGAGGTCGGGATATCCCGCCAGGCGGTGCACGAAAGTCTCGGCCGGGCCGCCGCCCGTCTCGAGGAGATGGAATCCGCCCTCGGCATGGCCGCCCGTTTCCGCCGGATGGAAGCAGGGCTGGAAGATGCACTCGCCGCGGTGCGGGGGAAGGAATATGCCCGGGCAGAGCGGGTCCTGGAGGATCTGCTGAGCCTGGATCAGGAGGAAAACGATGGCCTTTGAAGGCTTAAGCGAAAAGCTGCAGGGTGCCCTGAAAAAAATGACGGGCAAGGGGAAGCTCTCCGAGCAGACCGTGAAGGAAGGCATGCGTGAAGTGCGTATGGCCCTCCTCGAAGCGGACGTGAATTACGCCGTTGCCAAGGATTTCATCCGGAAGGTGACGGATCGCTGCGTCGGGCAGGAAGTGCTCTCTTCCCTCTCCCCCTCCCAGCAGGTGATCAAGATCGTTCAGGAGGAAATGACCGAGCTGATGGGTTCCACCAACGCCCGGCTCACCTGGTCTTCCTCCGTGCCGACGATCTATATGCTCTGCGGCCTGCAGGGCGCCGGCAAGACAACCATGTGCGCCAAGCTGGCCGGATATCTGTCCAAGCAGGGCAAAAAGCCCATGCTTGCCGCCTGCGATATTTACCGTCCCGCCGCCATTAAACAGCTGCAGGTCGTCGGCCAGCAGGTAGGGGTTCCCGTCTTTGAGAAAGGAACCCAGGATCCGGTGAAGACCGCGAAGGAAGCCGTGGAAAATGCCCGGTATTACGGGCGGGATGTTCTGATTATCGATACCGCCGGCCGCCTGCATATTGACGAAGCCCTGATGGATGAGCTGGCCCGCATCCGGGACGCGGTGCATCCGCAGGAAATCCTGCTGACAGTCGACGCCATGACCGGTCAGGACGCGGTGAATGTCGCGAAAGCCTTCGATGAGAAGCTGGATGTTTCCGGCGTTATCCTGACCAAGCTGGACGGCGATACCCGCGGCGGCGCAGCCCTGAGCATCAAAGCCGTCACCGGCAAGCCCATTAAGTTCAGCGGCGTGGGTGAAAAGCTCTCGGAAATCGAGCCCTTCCATCCGGACCGGATGGCTTCCCGCATCCTGGGCATGGGCGATGTGATGACCCTGATCGAGCAGGCCTCTGACGCCTTTGACGAGCATGATGCCGAGAAGTTCGCCCGCAAGGGGATCTCCAACCGCCTGACGCTGGAGGACTTTCTCGAGCAGATGCAGAGCATGAAGAAAATGGGCGGCCTGAAGAAAATGATCGGGATGCTTCCCGGCATGAGCGGCAAGGATATTGATGTGGATGAGAAGGCCATGAACAGGCCCGAGGCCATCATCCGCTCCATGACCCCTGCCGAGCGGCGGGATCCCTCGATCCTGAACGCTTCCCGCCGGAAGCGTATCGCCGCCGGTTCCGGCACCACCGTGCAGGACGTCAATCAGCTGGTCCGCCAGTTTGAGCAGGCCCAGCAGATGATGAAGCAGATGATGAACGCCAAAGGCAAAAAGGGCCGCCTGGGCCGGCTCCGTTTCCCGGGGATGTAAGCCCCTTTCCATGATTGTGTGATCTCATATACTTCCGTATATGATTTCCAATATAAAAAATATTACAGGATTCAGGAGGAACACAAACAATGTCTGTCAAAATTCGTCTGAAGAGAATGGGTATGAAGAAAAAGCCTTTCTATCGCGTCGTGGTCGCGGATATCCGCAGCCCCCGGGACGGCCGCTTCATCGAGGAGATCGGTTATTACAATCCCATGACCAAGCCCGCAGAAATCAAAGTGGATAACGAGCGCGCCCAGTACTGGCTCGGCGTTGGCGCCCAGCCCACCGACACTGTCCGCATTCTGCTGAAGAAGACCGGCGCCATCGAGGAGAAGTAAGGAAACCGTCCGCGGTTTTCCATTCAGGAGCCGCCTGACAGAAAGGATGTCTCCATGCAAGAATTGCTGACATTTTTGGCGCAATCCCTCGTCGAGCACCCGGACCAGGTGACGGTCACCGAAACGGAAGGCCCTGAGGCCATCATCCTCGAGCTGCACGTCGCGGAGGACGACATGGGAAAGGTCATCGGCAAGCAGGGTCGCATCGCCAAAGCGATCCGCTCCGTGATCAAAGCGGCTACGGCGAAAAACGCCAAGCCCGTCTTTGTCGAAATTCAGGAATAAGTCGCGAAAGCGGAATCCCGGGGATCCGTCGGGTTCCGCCTTTTTTCATTCCAACCAATCGCACAGATACCGGCCGGGGCATGCTCCCGGTGGCTGCAAACACAGAAATTGATGAATGATTATCTGATGATCGGCGAGGTGCTGAAGCCCCAGGGGCTGAAGGGCGAATGTAAAATCAAGCCCTGTGCGGCGGATCTCTCGCTTTTCGAAACCTGGGATACGCTGTACCTCCTTCGGAAAGGGGAAGTGTTTCCCCTGCCCTTCCGCCTTTCCCGGATTCACGAGGGCTTTGTCTATGCCTTCCTGGGCGCCTGCCGCAGTCCGCAGGACGTGGAACGGTACCGGGGAGAGAAGCTGTATGTGGACCGGGCGCATGCTGCCCCGCTGCAGGAAGGGGAACATTATATCGCGGATCTGGTCGGCTGCACTGCCGTGGACGGGCAGGGCCGTTCCCTGGGCATCCTGAAGGAAGTCCTGCAGAACGGGCCGGTGGATACCTGGGTCTTCTCCGCCGTCCCCGGCTGTCGTGCCTTTATGGCCCCGGCGCTGCTGCGGGTTTTCCCGGAGGTGGACCTGGATGAGCGGATCATTCGGGTCGATGCTTCCGCGCTCGAAGAGGTGGCCGTCTTTGAAGATTAAAATCCTCACCATTTTTCCGGAAATGTTCGACAGCGTCTTCTCCGCCAGCATCCTGGGCCGTGCCCGGGAGCAGGGCCTGCTGGAAACCGAAGTGCTGGACATCCGTCCTTTCTCCGACCGGAAGCATCAGAATACGGATGATTATCCCTTCGGCGGCGGAGCAGGTATGGTGATGCTGGCACAGCCCATTCACGACGCTATGGCCGCTGCCATGGGGCCGGATTTTCATGGAAAGCGGATTTATCTCGGCCCCCGGGGGCAAACCCTGACAACCGGGAAGGCCCGCTCTCTTGCCCGGGAGGAGGAACTGATCCTGCTTTGCGGCCACTATGAAGGCGTGGACCAGCGGGCGCTGGATACCTGTGTGGATGAGGAAATCAGTATCGGGGATTATATTCTGACCGGCGGCGAGCTCGCCGCCATGGTGCTCACGGACTGTGTGGCCCGGTTTATTCCCGGTGTGCTCGGCAGCGCCGAGAGTCCGGAGGAGGAATCCTTCTCCGACGGGCTTCTGGAGTATCCCCAGTATACGCGCCCCCGGATCTGGGAAGGGCTTCCTGTTCCGGAGATATTGCTGAACGGGGATCACGCAAAAATCCGGGCCTGGCGCAGGCAGGAAAGCCTTCGCGCCACCCTGCGGTTCCGGCCGGATCTGCTGTCCTCTGCTTCCCTGACGCCGGAAGATCTTCGGTTTCTGGATTCCCTGAAACGGGAAAACGTTTCGTTAGACGAAAAAAGCTGCAGGGAGGAAGAAAGCCCGTGTTCACGCGAAAACTGATTGTCATCCTCCTGCCTCTCGGCATGCTGATCCTGATCGGGCTTCTGCTGCCCCTGCTCTCCACACTGGGCGTCTTTTTCGGCAGCCTGCTGCTGGGGGCGGTGCTGGGTATGGCGCTGGGGTTGCTGCTGCCCCTGGCGGGTGCCACCCGTCTGCGGGAGCCCTTTGCCCATCTGCTCTGGATTCCCGCCGCGGTCACGCTGCTGGTGCTGATCTATCAGTATCTGGCTTCGCTGGGCGTCTCCTGGCCGCTGCTCCGGCTCCTGGCCACGCTGGATTCCCGGCTGATCACCGTGGAAAGTGCCTTCGCGGCATACATGATCACCTTTTCCGTCCGCACAGGGCGGGGAATCTGAGCATCCATCCCGGAGCGGCACCGGACTGTAAGCGAACCGGCTGCGCGCTCCTGAACTGAGGAGTGTTTTCATCATGCAAACGATCTGTCTCTTTGGCGGTGATTATGCCACCGCCGCCCAGGTGCATCTGGCGCTGAAAAGCCTGCTGAGTCTGCCGGATTATTATGGCATGAATGCGGATGCCCTGAACGACTGCCTTTCCGAGCATGCCGCCAGTCCCTCCCTGTGGGTAAATCTGACGGGTCCGGAAGAGGTCGTATCCTGCCTGCGGCTCGTTTCCCGGGTTTTCCGGGAGAATGGCGCGGATGTAAAGGAGCTGTAAGCCATGCGTCTGCATCTGCTCGGCGTCAGCGGACCCTATCCCGCCTCGAATGGCGCCACCTCCGGCTATCTGCTGGAGGCGGCTTCTTCCCTGCTGCAGTTTGACTTCGGCTGCGGTGTCCTCTCCAGGCTGACAGCGCTCTGCCCGCCGGAGGATCTGTCCGCCCTCTTTCTCTCTCACTGGCATTTTGATCACACGTCAGATCTCCTGCCGCTGATCTATCGGCTGCAGGCGCTGGGACGCGTGCTGCCTGTTTATGCCCCTGTGGATGAGAATTCCGCGCTACGCCGGATTGTGGAGCAGGCGGACTGTTTCCGGCTTCAGGATATCCGTCCCGGGGATCTGCTGTCCGTAGGCGATGTCCGGATCCGGATCGGCGAAGCCCGCCATCCGGTGCCGTCCGTAGGTTTCCGGGTCGAAGCGGAAGGTCAGGCCTTCGGTTATACGGGGGATACAAATACGCTCCCTTCCCTGGCGGATTTTTATCAGAATGTGGATCTGCTGCTGGCGGACGGCCTGTTTCCGGATCAGGCCTGGGCTGAATCCAGGCCACATCTCTCCGCGATGCTGGCCGCCGGCCTGGCCCGGAATGCCCGGGTGAAGCAGCTGATCATAACCCACCTGAATCCTGTCTATCCGCCGGAAACGCTGCTCCGGGAAGCCAGGTCCGTCTTTTCGGAGGTCAGGATCGCAGAAGCCGGGGCGGTGATTTCTCTGTGACGGAGCGGCAGCGGGGCTGGCTTCTGCCGCCTCTGGCGGTTTGTTTTGCGCTGGGAATTCTGCTGAGCCGGGTAGCTGCTTCCCCCTGGTATGGGGTCGCAGCCTGTCTGTTGGGTCTTCCCGCCTGCCTCCTGCTTCGGGGGCGGGCACGTTTCTGTGCCCTGCTCGTGTTTTTTGTAGCCCTCGGATGCCTCCGGGGGTTTTTCGCCTATCATCCGGCCCTGCCGGCTCCCGGCCAGGTAAAGATTTCCGGAATCGTTTCCGAAGAAATACAGAGCCGGTCCAATGGTCAGTTCCGTACCACCCTGTCCCGGGTAGCTCTGGATGGGGTTCCGCTGTCCGGCGCTGCCTACTGGTCCTTTTATGCGGATGAGATGCCGGAAGGTCTTGCGCCAGGCATGGCTGTTTCCTTTGACGGCCGGGTTTATCATCCTTCCGGCCCGTCCAATCCGGATGGCTACGACTTCCGGGAGGAACTGCTTCGCCGGGGCATTCGCGTAGGGCTTTACGGGAAGACAGATCTCGAGATTTCTCCGCCGGCGGTCTTTTCCTTCGCCGGCTTTACGGCTTCCCTCCGCCATCGGCTTTCCGGCGCCCTGGCAGCCTCCCTGGGTGAGGAAACCGGCGCTTATGCCTCCGCCATGCTGCTGGGTACGAAGTCCTTCCTGCCCCGGGAAGACCGGACAGCCTTTTCCCGCCTGGGAGTCGCACATATTCTCTCTGTCAGCGGTTTCCATGTCGGCATTCTGATTGCTTTCCTGGGGTTGTTATTCCGTTTCGCCGGATTGCCCCAGCGTCTTCGGTTCTGGCTCTATGCGGTCTGTCTGCTGTTCTATTGCGCTCTCTGCGGCTGGAATCAGCCCGTGCTCCGGGCTTCCCTGCTGCTTCTGCTGGCGCACCGGGGCCGGATGATGAACCGGCCGAGAATCCTGCTGCACCTGCTTTCCGCTGCTTTTCTGTTTCTGCTCGTCCTTTCTCCGGTACAGCTGACCGGTCTCTCCTTCCAGCTGTCGTTCGCCGCCGTACTGGGGCTGGCTGTGCTCACTCCCTTCTTCTCTTCCCTTTTTCGGACTGAAAACCGTCTGCTGCACAGGTTGTGGGAAGCCTTTTCCGCTGCACTGGGCGCTCAGATCGGAATCCTTCTGCCGGAGCTTTATGCCTTCCAGACGCTGCCGCTCCTGGGGCTCGTCCTGAATGTACCTGTGCTGGGCTTCGGCGCGGGGATGATTGGTCTGTACTGGCTGGTACTGCTTTTTCTGCCCGTTCCCGGCTTCTCCGGTTTGATCTGCGCAGTCGCCCGGGGCGCAACATCGGCGCTTCTGGCTGTGGTGCGCTTCCTCGGGGTTATCCCGGGCATCGCGCTTTGGACCAAAGCTTCCGGTCCGCTAACCGCTCTGGGCGTCCTTCTGCTGGGGCTGGGCTGCTGCGCGCTGTTTCGTTTTCGAAAGCATATTCGCCTGTCTTTTGCCGCTGCCGGTCTTTTGCTGATCATCCTTTCCCTGATTCCCCTGCCCCATTTTTCGACAGAGTATGTGCAGCTGTCCGTCGGTAGCGCGGACGCTGCCGTCCTGCGTGATCAGAATACGGTCATTGCGGTCGACACTGGCTATGAGGATGGCGTTCTCAGCGATTATCTGCACCGGCGGCGCCTGACGCCGGACGCCGTAATTCTGACCCATCTGCATTCAGATCATTGCTTCGGCCTGCAGGCGCTGGTGGAAGACGGTATCCCGGTTCGTGTGATTTACCTGCCGGATGGCGCTCTCGATGCGGATATCCATTCGAATGCGCTTCTGCTCCTGGAACAGCTGCAGGCAGGCGGAACCGAGATCCGCTTTCTTTCCGCAGGAGATACGATTCCGCTGCCCTCTGGTGAGATCCGGGTGCTTTGGCCGGAAGCCGGAAAAACCCGTCCCGGACAGGATGCAAACGAATCCTGCCTTGTCCTGCGTCTGAATCTGAGAGGGACATCTCTCCTGCAGACGGGAGACCTGGATGGCCGGTATGAAATGTATGCCGCTGCCCCGGCAGACCTGCTGAAAGTCGCCCACCATGGCTCTGTCCATTCCTCTTCCGCGGCGTTTCTTTCCCGGGTGAATCCGCAGGCAGCGCTGCTCACCTGTGACGATCTGGACAGGCATGCTCAGGTCGCGGAGCGGTTTGGAGATCTTCCCGTTTTTTCCACCGCGGCCGGAGGTATGCTGACGGTGCATTTTCAGGATCATGCTTTTTCCATTGAAACTTTTCTGCCCATTCCGGAGGTGATTTCCCCTGACTCGTCTGGAATTTGACCGGCTGCTGAAGGAAAACCGGATTCCCTCTGTCCTTCTTTTTGAAGGCGAAGAGGATCATCTGAAACAGACTGCCCTCTCCGCGCTCCGGAAAAATCTGCTCCCGCCCGGGATGGAGGATCTGAATGAAACGATCCTCGAAGCCCCGGAAACAGATGCCATCATTGCGGCTGCGGAGACGCTTCCGTTCCTGGCAGATCGGCGTCTGATTCTTCTCCGGGATTACCCGGCGCTCACCGGCCGTTCGGAAGCAGATGACCGTCTGACCGCCTATCTGCCTTCTGTCCCGAGCTCCGCCGTGCTGCTATTTTACTGCGTCCAGAAACCGGATGGTCGGAAGAAGCTCTATCAGGTCATCAAAAAGCTGGGCGGAATTGTTTCCTTTGATCCGCTGAAGGGGGCTGAACTGACCTCCTTCGTCACCGCTGCTTTCAAAGAGCATGGAAAGGAATGTGATCAGCGGACGGCGGATTTCCTGATCTTTACCTCCGGCAGCGATACCAATCAGCTTCTGTCCGAAATCGCAAAAATCGCTGCTTTCCATCCGGATAATCCCGCCGTCGATCCGACGGATATCAAAGCGCTGGCCACCCCTACGACCGAAGCAACGGTATTCCAGATGGTCGAAGCTGTGGTTTCCGGGCAGGAAACCCGCGCCTTTCAGCTCATGCGGGACACCCTGCGCAGCGGCGAGGATCGGGTGTTCCTCCTGGCGATGCTGCTTCGCCAGTTCCGGCTCCTGCAGCATGTGAAGATCATGCAGTTCGAAAAGCGCAGCCCGGACATGATCCGTTCTGCCCTGGGTGTACCCGCCTTCGTAGCCCAGCAGTATACCCGACAGGCTGCTGCCTGGTCCGGCCGGCAGATCAAGGAGGCGGTCAACCTTTGCCTGGAAACCGAAACCGCCATCAAATCCGGTCATTTACTGCAGGAAGGCGCGCTGGAAGCTGTCATGCTGCGCCTCCTTCTGATGCGAAAAAATGGAAAATAATAGAATATGAACAGGAAATCATGTTAAAAGGATTGAAAATGTTACATTTCTATGATAATATTGTGAAGACTTGAATCTCAGGGAGGTTTTGTGAGAATGAAACGCATCGTCTCTGTTTTACTGGTAATCTGTCTGGTGCTTGCGTCCTGCTCTGTTGCGCTGGCTGCAAAGGCAACCATCACCCAGCAGCCTGAAACCACGACCGTGAAAAAGGGAGGAACGCTGACCTTTACGGTGAAAGCAAAGAATGCCAACGGCGAAGGCATCACCTGGCATTTTCAGAATCCACTGATTCCCGGCTCAGATATCACGGGCAAGCAGCTGTCCAAATCAGTTCCCGGCCTGAAGGTGGAAAAGCCCAACAGCCTTAAGATCACGCTGAAAAAAGTACCCGAATCCATGCATGGCTGGACGGCCTACTGCCATATCGGACCCAAGAACGGCGGAATTAATACTGATACAGTCATGATCCTGATTGATGGGTTGGAAGTTCCCGAGATGCCGGTTGCTTCTGCCGCTTCCGCATCCTCAGTTTCCAGCCAGTCCGGTTCCGCCGGCAGTTCCACACTGAATACAGCAGGCGCCGGTTCTGATGCTGAAATCCTTTCCCCGCTGCCCACTCCCACCCCGGTTCCGGAAAAAGTGGTCATCACCGGCAACTCCAAAATCGAACTCTATCAGGTGGACAGCGCTGGCACGCCCGTCGGTAAGGCGGAGCAGGAGCTGACTTTCAATCCGGGAGAGAAAGCGGATTTCTATTTGAAGCTTCCGGACACGACGGAAGGCACCATCGCCTATTTCACCATCGACGGGATTCGTTTCACCCCTGATGGCGAAGTAAAAGGCCTGGCTGTCAAGGGATGGCCGACTTCCGCGCATGTGCGGATCAAGGTCAACAAGCCCGGCTCCGAAGAGCAGGAGACATCCAATGGTCCTCTGGTTCTTCCCGAAGAAACGTTAGCGCCCGCCGATCCCTCCAGCCTGGTCTCCGTGACCTGTGAGAACTGCCGCTTCTCCGGTTATAAGAGTTCCTTTGCCACCTCCGGTCAGGTACCCGTCGGAACCACAATTACGGTCAGCGCCAGCGGCGGGATGATCAGTAAGGGATATTTTATCAACGGTGCCAAGAAAGCCACCCATAAAAAAGAAGCTTCCTTCCAGCTGGTCGTCGAAGGAGATACCACCATCATCATGGAGAAGCAGAAATAATATAAATGCACTTGTTAAACCCCCGCGGAAACGATCCGCGGGGGCTTCTTTGTATCTTTGGGTTTCCCTTGCATCTTCATCAGCAGCAGTGAAAAACCATTCGTTTTATTATCCTTCAGGAATTCTCTGCACCGTTCTCAAACAAGATGGCCTTTTTACTTTCCGCCCAGCAGGTTTCCCAGCAGGCCGCCCAGCATCTCTCCGATGCCGTCCGCCGCTGTTGCGCCGGCGCCGCTGCTGGCACCCAGCAGCGTGTTCACCGTTTCCCCATATTCACCCTTCAGTACCTTCAGCGCCGCCTTTTTCAGCTCTGCCGGTGCTTCCCGGTAGGCTTCAATCAGCTTCTTCTCCGTTGCGGTCACCTTCATGCTGGTATTGGCTCCGGTCGGTACTGCAGGTTTTGTTTCGTTTTTCGTCGCCGTAGTCTTGGCAGAACCTGTTTTCGCTGCGGTCGTCTTTGCGCCTGTTTTTGCAGCAGCTGTTGTTGCCTTTGCTGCAGCTGTTTTAGCTCCCGTTTTTGCTGTTGCCGGTTTGACTTCAGTCTTCTTCGCGTCGGTTGTCTTCGCTGCAGCTGTTTTAGCTCCCGTCTTTGCTGTTGCCGGTTTGGTTTCAGTCTTCTTTGCATCGGTTGTCTTCGCTGCTGCTGTTTTTGTTCCCGTTTTTGCGGCCGTCGTTTTCGAGCTGCTCTTTGCTTCCGTCCTGGCCCCGGACGTCTTTGCTGCGGGCCTGACATTCTCCTTCAGATTCTTTGGGGCATTCACCAGTGATGTCTGCGTCACACCGCAGGCGATTGCGATCTTTTTCAGCTGGGCAGTACTCAGATCCGTCTCTCCCCGCTCGCATTTGCTGATGTCCGCTGCGCTGAGGCCCTCCCCCGCTGCTTTTGCCAGTTTTTCCTGAGTCAGTCCCGCTGCAGTCCGTGCCTCCCTGATCAGCACTCCTACCTTCTTTACTGCCATTTCCTTACCTTCCTTTCTGTATTCCTGTATTCATACCATTCACCTGAATCAGTCCCGTTATCTCATTCCGGCCCGGTTACCCTTTCTTTGAGCTTCCTTTTTTGGTCGGATGGCAAATGCCCGACTTCCTTCAGAAAAGCCCGCCGGAAAGTACGCATGTTGGTATATCCGCATTCAGCGCAGATCATGCTCAGCGTCATAGCCGGATTTCGCATCAACAGCCTGGCTCTGGCAATCCGGTTTGCGTTGATAAAGGTTCGGAACGGGATATGCAGCTTTTCCGCGAAAAAATGGGAGAGATGGGAAGTGCTGATTCCCAGGGCCTTGGAAACGCTGTCCAGAGACAGATCCTCCGCGACGTGGTCGGACACATAATGCATGATTCGGTATCCCAGATCCTGCTCACTGTAGTCATAAACCGGTTTATAGGCCATCTGGTGCAGCGTTCCTGCCAGAACCACATGAAGATAGGCGATGCAGAAAGGAAGATCCTCTTCCATGTTCAGTTCGCTCAGCCTGTCGACGGCTCTTTTCAGATCTTCTCCGGTCTGTTCCGCTCGCAGAATCGGATATTCCGGTATCAGGCCGTGGAAAGTTCCGGCATATTCCTGAATCAGCTCCGGCAGAAAAATTGCCACAACTCCCCGGGCACCTTCGCCGATGTACTCGTAGCTGTGTGGAGAAAAAGGGAAGATAATCGCGACATCTCCCGGCATCAGGGTATAAAAGATGCTGTCAATGCTGATCCGGATACTCCCGGTGGTTACAGCAATAATCTCCGCAACCTCGTGCACATGCACCGGAAAGGGATACTGGGTCATCTCTCCGATAAACACTTTCTCTTCCCGATGTTCATAGAATGTGCTCAATCCCTTTCGCCTTCTTTCCTGAACTGCTCTATATACAAAGGATATTGCTGTAATTTGTCTCCTTCGCTATTCTTTTTCTGTTTCTATAGATCATTATACACTTTTTTGTTAAAATAGAAAGAGATTTTTAATAAAAAAAGGATAATTTTGTCCCCTCTTTTACTGAGAAAAGCATTGTGCATCACTTCCTTTTTTGATATAAATACAAAGAATGAATGTTATTGATCTCATATTCGGGAAGGCAGTTCCCGGACCGCCAGCCATTTTCTTTTCTGTTTGGCGGGTTAAATAGAAAGGAAGTGATCTGATGACCAAGAAGAAGCGCTCCTATCTGGAGTTTCTGTATGTTCTTCCCTTTCTTGTGCTCGTAGCTCTGATGTCCTATTATCCGCTGTACGGATGGATCTATGCCTTTCATGATTACATGCCCCCGAAGCCGATTTCCTCTGAGACCTATGTGGGTCTGAAATGGTTTCAGTATATTATATCCAATCCTGTCCGCACGGCGGATGTCATCCGAGTGCTGGTCAACACTTTCGCCATGAGCGGAATTTCTCTGGCTTTCAGCTGGTTCCCGATGGTCTTCGCGGTCTTTCTTAATGAAATTCACTGTAAACCCTATCGGAAGTTTGTGCAGACTGTCACCACCCTGCCGAATTTCATCAGCTGGGTTCTGGTGTTCTCAGTCGCCTTCAATGTTCTGAGCTCCACCGGCGCGGTCAACGCTGTGCTTACCGAGCTCGGTGTGATTGAAAAGCCCATTGCTTTCCTGAGCTCCAGGGATCATGTCTGGTTCCGGATGTGGCTCTGGCTTACCTGGAAAAATGCGGGCTGGGCCGCGATTATGTACCTGGCCGCTATCTCCGGCATTGATGAACAGATGATTGAGGCTGCCAAGGTGGACGGAGCCACCCGGATGCAGATCATCTGGCGGATCACAATCCCATGCCTGCTGCCGACCTATTTTGTCATCGTCATGCTGAATCTGGCGAATTTCCTTTCCAACGGTATGGAGCAATACTATGTTTTCATGAATAACTTCAATAAGAAATCGATTGAAGTGCTGGATCTGTATGTATATAACATCGCCACGACCGGGCGCGGAAACTATCCCCTGTCCACGGCAATCAGCATGCTGAAGAGTATCGTGAGCGTAGCCCTGCTGTTTATCACCAACACCGTCTCCCGCCTGGTCCGCGGAGAAGGGTTTATCTGATACCGCTGTGGAAAGGAGGAAAAGAAAATGACCGTGAAAACCGCTCCGGGCCAATCCCGGCACCGGAATCCCATGGAACGGCAGTCCGCCGGGGACCGGGTTATCAGCGTAATCACTTATATTGTATATGCCTTCTTTGCCTTTGTCTGCGCATATCCGTTCTATTACATCATTATCAATTCCATCAGCGCAAACAACCTCAGTGAGCGGGGCAAGGTGCTCTTCTACCCCATGGAGATTCATTTCAAGAACTATTCCCGCATGGCTGGAATTCCCGGCCTGATGGATGCTGCCAAGATCTCCGTTCTCCGGACACTGATCGGAACAGTGCTGACCGTCATCATTGCGGCTTTTCTGGGCTACATGTTTACGCGGGAAACCATGTGGAAACGGAAGCTCTGGTTCCGTTTTGTAACGGTTACCATGTATTTTAACGCCGGTATCATTCCCTGGGTGCTTTGCATGCGGAACCTGCATCTGAATAATAACTTCTGGGGATATATCTTTCCGATGATCGTTCAGCCCTTCTATATTATCCTGTGCAAAACCTATTGTGAATCCGTACCCCGGGAATTGCAGGACGCCGGAGAAATCGACGGTGCCGGTACGCTGCGCGTCTTTTTCTCCATCATGCTGCCGGTCATCAAGCCGATTCTGGCTACGATCGCGATCTTCGCGGCGGTCAACCAGTGGAACTCCTTCCAGGATAATCTGCTTCTGATGACCAACCGCCCGGATCTGAACACCCTGCAGTATGTCCTCTGGCAGTATATCACCCAGGCGAACAGCCTGAAGGCGCTGCTCAGCAACACCACCAACTCCAATGCCATCCTGGCCGGCCTGGCGACGGCCGCCACCGCCACTTCGATTCGGATGTCGGTCACAGTGGTCGTGGTGCTTCCCGTCATGCTGATCTATCCTTTCTTCCAGCGTTTTTTCACCAAAGGCATCATGATCGGGGCTGTCAAGGGATAACCATTCAGCCGCCGGGTGTGTCAGGTTCATCATTCTTTTTCGCTGGTACATGCAAGCTTTGGTCTTTCACAGCGGAAACCGGGACAATGTGAACCGTCGAAACCTGTTTTGTACGGCAAATTCGCCGTCAAATATATTTTATCTAAGGAGGTACCCGTAATGAAAAAGCTCGTTTCTCTTCTGCTGGCGCTGGCCCTGGTGCTGAGCCTGGTGTCCGTCAGTGCGATGGCCGAGGGGCAGGAACTCCTCACCATCGACGTCTACGATGATGCCGCCAACTATAACGGCATCCAGACCGGCTGGTTTGCGAAGGTGATCAAGGATCGGTTCAACATCGAACTGAACATCATCGCTTCCCAGGTCGTCGGCAACACGATTTATGCCACCCGTTCCGAGGAAGGCAATCTGGGTGACATCATCGTCGTGGACAAGGCCAAGTTCCCGGAGATCGTGGAAGCCGGACTGGCAAAGGACATCAGCGACAAGCTGCCTGCCTGCGAAAACATCATGCAGTTCAAGACCCAGATCGACGTGTACAACAAGGGCCTGACCGGTGAAGAAGGCAAGTATTACGGCATTCCGACCGAAATGACCGATACCGCCCCCGACACCCTGACCGACGACGTCATCTATTCCAGCCCCATGCTCCGCTGGGATCTGTATAAGGAGATCGGCGCTCCGAAGCTGGAGAATCTGGATGACCTGCTGGCCGCCCTGGAGAAGATCCACGAGATTCATCCCACCAATGATGACGGCGATCCGGCGTATCCCTTCACCCTCTGGGCGGACTGGGACGGCAATGACAACATGATCGGTATCGCCAACGTTGTGCAGCTTACCACCTGGTACGGCGAGAAGCTGAAGGGCAGCGCCATGCTGAAGCCCGACTACACCTTCTCTCCCCTGTATGACCGGGCGAATGCCTATTATACCATCACGAAGTTCCTGAACAAGGCCTATCAGAAAGGCCTGGTGGATCCGGATTCCGGTACGCAGAACTGGGATAACGTCTCCGCTAAGCTGTCCAGCGGCCGTGCGGATGTCATGTGGTACAGCTGGGAGACCGGTTTCTGGAACAGTGTGGATCGGCTGAATGCCGGCAACGCCTTCATCTTTATCCCCGTGGCTGATCAGAACTATTATGCGGATGCGGACCGTTACTACGGCTCTGACCGGATGTTCGGCATCGGTTCCGGCGTGGAAGGTGAAAAGTATGACCGCATCATGGCTTTCCTCGACTGGTATGCCAGCCCCGAAGGCGCCACCTTCCAGCATGATGGTATCGAAGGCCTGAACTATATCGTTGAAAACGGCAAGTTCGTTCCCTACAAGGATAACGCACTCATGGACAACCTGCCCGTGCCGGAAGAATACGGCGGCGGCGGCTACTCTGACGGCAACAATGCCATCAACCAGTGGATCGTTTCCTCCATCTGCGTGAACCCGGTCACCGGCGAGCGTTTTGCCCAGAAGTACTGGCAGTCCTATAAGGACATGACCATGACCGAGATGAAGAAGGAATGGCAGGCCATGTTCGATGCGGAGGATTCCGTGGACTGGATGAAGAAGAACGGCAAGCTGCTGGCCAGCCCCAGCGTGGACTTCACGCCCGCTGCGGACAACAATGATATCATTGCGCTCCGTTCCGAGATCAACGCCAAGCTGTGCGAATACACCTGGAACCTGATCATGTCCTGCGACACCGATGATGCTTTCGAAGCCATGTGGGACGAAATGGTCGCCGAACTGGACGGCCTTGGATACAACGATCTGTTTGAATATGACTGCGGTGTCTGGCAGCCTGAAGTGGATGCCAAGAAAGCCGCCATTGGCATGTAATCAACCTTTCCGGGGCGCTCCGAAGGGGGCGCCCTTTTCCTATTTAATGATAGGCGCCCTCAGAGGAGGTAATTCAGAGATGCTGAGACAGGTAAAAACAGAGAACGGCTGGGTTCGGGGGATCGAAGCTGCGGATCCCCGGATCACTTCCTTCAAGGGGATTCCCTTTGCTGCTCCCCCGGTGGGTAAAAACCGCTGGCGGGCTCCGCAGCCCTGCGAAAGCTGGGCGGGCGTACGGGATACGTCCCGCTTTGCGCCGATCTCCATGCAATGGATTCCCGGGTTGGGGAATGATATCTACTGTCGGGAGTGGCATGTGGATCCGGAAATCCCCATGGGAGAGGACTGCCTGTATCTCAATGTCTGGACCCCGGCAAAAAAAGCTTCGGAAAAGCTGCCCGTCCTGGTCTGGTTCTTTGGAGGCGGACTCCAGTGCGGCTATCCTGCGGAAATGGAGTTCGACGGAGAACGCATTGCCCGCCGGGGGATTGTTGTCGTCACCGTCAATTATCGGGTCGGCGTGCTCGGCTTTCTGACGCATCCTGAGCTGACATCTCTCCAGCCGGAGGATCCCGCAAACTTCGGCAATTTGGATCAACAGGCAGCCCTGCACTGGGTCCGGCGGAATATTGCAGCCTTTGGTGGATGCCCTGACCAGGTGACCATTGCCGGCCAGTCCGCCGGAGGAGGCAGTGTCCTGTCCCAGATTGCCTGTCCCTCTAATCATGGGCTGTTCTCCCGTGCTGTCGTCATGTCCGCCATGATTTTTGATCCCTATCAGCGCCGCGAGGTCGGCCGGCCTGAAACCCTGCCTCAGGCCGAGAAAAAGGGGGAAGACTTCTTTGCTTTCCTCGGTGTCAGCAATTTGAAGGAAGCCCGTCTGATGGACGCGGTAACGCTTCAGCGGCGTTATGAGCAGTACATGGAGAACCATGTCCCCTTCTTTACCGTCCGGGATGACATTTTCTGCGTTGGCGATCCCATCGCTCTCTATCGTGCCGGCCGGTGTATGGATGTGAAAATGATGGCCGGCTGTACCTCGAGTGAGTTTTTAAATGCCATTCCTGCTGAAAATGAAGCACAGCTGAAAACGGAATCCGTCCGTCTCTTCGGAGACCGGGCCGAGGCTTTCCTGGCTATCCCGGAGAGCCGAAAGCAAGCAAAGGAAATCGGCTTTGCGCCTGTCAGCGGAATTGAATGTACGGTGAAGGCGCTGCTATCCGAAAAAGAAAAAGCCGGGAAGCCCGGCTACTGCTATGTTTTTAATCCGGAGATTCCCGGCTGGGACCATCCCGGAACCTTCCACTCCTCGGATCTTTGGTTCTGGTTTGAAACGCTGGCCAAATGCTGGCGCCCCTTTAACGGCAGGCACTATGATCTGGCCCGCCAGATGTGCGATTACTTCTGTAATTTCATCCGCTCCGGGGATCCAAACGGAAAGGATCTGAACGGGGAGCCTCTTCCGCGCTGGAAGCCTTGGGCAGAAAGTGCGCCGTGTACCATGCGTTTTGACACCGATGGTGCTTATGCCGACACATCCCCGTTTTCTCCCTTGGAAGGCTTCCTTTCCGCCCGGATCCTGGATCGGATCCGAACTCTCTGATTGATCTGACTCAGTAAATGACAGCGCCAGCCGAAATCTTCGGTTGACGCTTTCATTTATTTTTGTTTGAACTTCATTTTCTCGAGACGATGATGATCGGTTTACACGTTCTGCTTTTCTTTCTTCCAGCCGATGGGTTCAAGATGCCAGATCAGATCGTTGTATT
>JAFRGU010000114.1 GCA_017433675.1 Clostridia bacterium | reverse complement strand
TGAAATCGTGACCGGAAAGGCAGGAAGAAGAAACCGTCTGAACGACAGAAGCCCCCACCGCAGAGGATGAAGGCTTGTAGGTTTTTATCATATTGTCCAGCAGGTCATAGAAGATGTGCCGGGCATATACTGTGATCTTATCCAGTTCTGGGACAATCCGATAAATGCGGAAGGGCTGATCCCGAAGCTGCCGGGATTCCACCACAGAAGATACTGCAGCGGAGGCGGAGCTTTCGTTGTGATCGAACACCAGATAGGTGGTATCCATGTACCCATGCTTTCCATCTGGCGCAGTTACTTCGTACCAGGAGGCGCTGGTCTTTGCAATCACCTGAACCGTGGAGCCGTTCTTGTATGCAGCCAGAATCTTATAATTCCGTCCCGGGCCGTTCCGCAGGTTCAGAGTTCCTTTCCGGGTTTCTGCTCCGGCAAAGTCCGTATTGATCCGATAGATTTCCGTTCCGCTGTCATCTCCGGGAGCAGAGAAGTTGACCCGGGGCGTCATGGCAGCAGGTACCGGTGCCCGGAGGATACAGCCTTCCACGAGCCTCTGCCATTTCCCCTCATCGTCGATCGGGTGCACGACTGTCAGCTCATATTCTCCGTTCAGGGTTTCCGTTACTTCAGCAGACAGCGGAGCGATGGTGCCGTTGCCATTGGTGGAGAAGTCGGTGCAGTCGGCGGGATAGACACAGATCAATGCTCTTCACCCCTTTTGTTACTTGCCTTCCAAGGTTTTTCATGATAAGATATTCATAGATGGAAAGTACCCCCGCAGACCGAACTGAATAGAAAGCGAGTGATACCCTTGGGATTCAAACACAAATTCCGAGAGCTGCGTGAAAAACGAGGAATATCACCCGCTGCAGCAGACGAGATATTCGGCCTGATGCGCGGCACATGCAGCAACTGGGAAAACGGATTCTCTGAACCGGAAGAAGAATTACTGGAAGACATCGCGAGATTCTTCGGGATTCGACTTCATGAACTGACCGAGGAGGCTTAACAGCCTCCTTTTATAGTGCCCGCCAGTTTGGAGTTACTACTACTTGAGTTACCGTCCCCGTCCAGCTGATGCCATTCAGCCCGGGTTTCAGAACAGGGAAATCGCCGCTCATGTGATCGTTCATCAGGGCAGAGCCCTTATAGGCTTCCTGCAGCACGGAGTCAATGACGATGCTCCCGGAAATATCCGTCAGCTCCACGATAGTAGTTCCGACCATGAGCGTAATATCGCCGCTGCCGGTTACCGTGATGATCGGCTCGGAATACACACTGCCGGGATTCGTGATCGTTGTCCCGGATGTAGTGATCGTGATATCCGATACGTTCTCCGCGTAGAAGAAGGGATAGCACCGAAAGTTTACGGCAAACGTACAGTGCGGGTTTCCCCGCAGAATCTTCTCAAACGGGATCTGATTGGCGATCCGCGCTTTGTAGTATCCGCCAGTCCGATTGGCAAAGGTGACTGTTCCACTGCCCTTCAACCATGCGGCGATCGCCGGGATCTGCGCCGGATCAGAGATAAAGCATGTTGCTGTCAGGATCATATCGTCGTAGACGTCATCGCCCTCCAGCTGTGTCAGGCTTCCCGGCCTGCCGGGCACATTGGTCTGTGTGCTCCGTTCCAGCGGTATGGTGATGGGCGGTTGATCCGTCACGTGGATTCCCTTTGTCCGGCAGTCCACACCGTTCCAGATGAAATAATCGTTCATGGGAACCTCCAAAAACGGGAAGAAGCCGCCCGAAGGCAGCCCCTTCCCAGTTGTTTCAGTCGATACGCTTCAGATGGTCAATTCCATGTACGCAACCCAGAGAGCTTCCGTTGCTCCAGTTCACGAACACGGTGCCTGTGCTGTCCACGCAGGACACCACACCAGTCAGCCCGGGCGGCATTTCC
>JAFRGU010000113.1 GCA_017433675.1 Clostridia bacterium | reverse complement strand
GGCCGTACCATTTGCGGTTTTCGTGGTTGCGGATCACCGTGTAGCCGTTTTCCTTCTTCCATGGCCGGTCCGGCCGGTCACCGTAGCGGGACAGCACCAGGTCCGCCGCGTATTCCGCCTGCGCACTGAGATAGTCCTTCGGCACAAAGCAGGTCCGGGCCAGTTCTTCCAGTATTTCGAGATACTCACTGCGGACTGCGGCCGCGAACGCGCTGCGGACATGGGCATGCACCAGCACATATTCTTCCCCAAGTTCCGTGTCCATGACCCGGCCGCTGACTTTTCCCTTTTCATCAACGGTCACTTCGGCCTCAAACTGCCCGTCCATGAATGTCCGGCGGAAAACAGAAACAGATCCTGCCGGCACAAAGCCGCAGGCTTCCAGTTTCTCCCGGTCAGGTTTCAGTTTTAAAAACAATTCGGATTCAAGTGACATTTCAGTTCTTTTCTTTCACCCCGGTCAGGGTTTGATCAGATCCATAATAGCCTGTACGGTCTCGGCCTGCTGCTGTTCAGCTGTAATGCCCGGCTGGCCGTCGCCGTTCTGATGCCCGTAACTGCCAAAGCCCGCGTGATTGCCGCCGGGGATTACCGTTTCTGCCGCATCCGGCGGCCAGTACTGCCGGGCTTCCTCATAGGCCTCCGGTTCCAGACAGCCGTCTTCCGTCCCGTATACGGAAAGCATCTTCAGATCAGGCAGTTTTCCGGTGGGATAGGCTGCCAGCAGCACCAGGCCGTCCGTTTCCGCCGCATGGGAAGCCGCAAAGGACGCGGCCGCTGTACCGCCCAGGGAATGGCCGCCGACCAGCCAGGTTTCATACGGATATGCCGCCATAATCGGGGCAGCCGCGTTTATCTTCAGAAAAGCCAGGTGCAGCGGCATCTTCAGCAGGAAACAGTCCACGCCCTCTTCGGCCAGCCGGTGCAGCAGCGGCGCGTATGCCGTTTCCTCCACCATCCCACCGGGATAGAACACCAGCGCAGTTTCATCGCCGGGGCCGTCAAACCTCCAGCCTTCCGGAATCGCTTCCACATCCACATCCGCGCTGTCCGCAAGGCTTGCCGTTACATCTTCCGCCCGGTAATACCGTGAAGCCCATATGCCGATTCCCGTACCCAGGATCAGCGTGCCGCACAGAAACCCCAGCAGGAACCGCATGATCCGATTCTCCGGCCGGCCGGACCGCCGCCGGTACAGATGAATGATCAGTCCGCCCAGCGCATAGGCTGCGATCAGTGCGGCTGTTGAATATATGGCATATTTCATCCTTTATCTGCCTCAGAATCACGGAATTCCGGCAGGGTCAGGGCATAGGCGGCTGCGGAATCCCCGTTCTTCGCCGCCTTTTCATACCAGCGCCGGGCTTCCGCCAGGTCACGGTCAATGCCGATACCGTAGTGGTAAATCACCGCCAGTTTCATGGCGCTGTCTTCACCGCCCTTTTCATCCGCCAGCTTATACCAGCGGATGGCTTCCGCGGTGTCCTGCGGGGTGCCGCTGCCGTGCAGATAGTGGTTGCCGGTCAGGCTGCACCAGCGGGCAGCTTTCTTCCGGTCTTCAAACGAACCGTTTTCATGCGCGTAGATGCCGGCCAGCAGCAGCGCTGCCTCCAGGTTGCCGCGCCGGGCACTCTTTTCGAACCAGTTCTTCGCTTCCGCCGAGTTTCTTTCAGTTCCCAGACCCCGGCTGTACATGACACCCAGTTCATACATCGCGTCCGGATGGTCTTTCATCGCTGCCTGCCGGAACCAGCTGAAGGAGCGGTCAGGATCATAGTGCTCTGCTTTCATCCACTCTTTGCCGCGCTCGTATTCCTCCTGCCCGTCCGGCTCCGGATCCGCTGTCTTCAGCGGGGAAGCCAGTTCATCCTTCAGGGCCTCACAGCGGGGAACCATCTTTTCCCCCACCCATCTGTCAAAGCGGTTCTTCCGGATTTCGATTACCAGGTCCCGGGCTTCCGGATCCCCCATCGCATAAGCCTGCCGGGCATACAGTTCCGCCAGATCCAGGTCCCGGCGTACATCGTCAATGCCTGCTGCGTGCCGTACTGCCTCAATGTAGAGGCGCATGGCAATATCGCTTTCTTTTTCGAACCGGAACATGGCTGCCGGGGTATATTCCTCCGCGCTGCCGCTGATCTCCAGTTCATCCTGGGCTTCTTCGCTGCCCAGTGTCCAGGCCCGGTAGAAGAGCTTCTGCGCTTCGTAGCGGTTCTGTGTAACCCCCTGCGCCCCGGCATACATCTGCCCCAGGGCGAGACACCCTTCCGGACTGCGCCCCAGCACGGCCAGATGATACAGTTCCTCGGCCCGGATGGCATCCCCGGCGTTCAGGGCCAGACCAGCCGTCTTGCAGGCGATCCCGCCGATGCGTTCCACCAGCTTTGAGGCATCCGGATGTTTTTCCTGTTCGGCTTCCAGGGCATATTCCAGGGCCTTGCCCAGGTCCTGTTTCAGACCGCCCCAGCCGTGCACATAGAAGACGGCCAGCCGGTAGCACGCCTCGCTGTCCATCCCGCTGAGGGCTGCCACCCGGTAATACTTCACCGCATTTTCGCCATCCCCGGCCTGATACGCTCTTTCCCCGAGCAGGGAAGCGTTCTGCCGCAGCAGGTCAATCAGCTGCCCGGCATCAGCCGAACCGCCCTGTTTTGCCTTGACGGCATAGACCATGGCTGTTTCCAGATCCCGTTTTGTGCCAAGTTCATTCATATTCATGACACTGACGTTGTAAGCCGCGTCCGCGCTGCCCAGGTCTGCCGCCTGGCGGTACGCATCCAGGGCCGTCACATAATCTTTCTGTTCCCAGGCATCTCCTGCTTTCTGCAGCAGTTCATTCAGTTTTTCTTCCATCGTCATCCTCCTGCCCGAACAATCTCGCCATCATATATTCATCCCGGTATTCCCCATGTACCTTCATGGTTTTCCGGCGTCTTCCTTCTACTTCAAAGCCGCTCTGCCTGTACAGCGCCTGTGCCGCCGTGTTATCACATTCCACGGTCAGGTCCGCCCGGACAATGCCTTCCCGTTCTGCCCAGGGTTCCAGCTGCGCAAAGAAGGCCGTACCAATCCCGGCATGACGCCAGGCAGTACGGATGCCGATCACGATATAGGCGGTGTGGGCCGTACGTATATTCCGCCCTTTGCGGGCCATGAAAAAACCGATGATTTCCGGTCCGTCTGCCGCCGCCAGCAGCAGGTCATGATGCCGGAGTGAATCCGCAATGACTCTTTCCACAGCCGCGTCATCGGGCATTGCCTGTGCCCTTTCCCCCGGTTCATACAGCATAAAGTCAGTTTCCTCATCCAGCTGCAGGAGCATCTGCCGGTATCCGCTGGCGTCTTCCGGACCCATGGACCGGATCGTAATCCCGTTCATACGACCCCCTATTTCAGATCCCGGTAGAACCGGACTGCCCCGGCAACCTCGTCCGCAGTGGGATGGTTTTTGGCGATTCCGCCAATCAGCCGGAACGGCCCGAATGTATCAAAGCCCAGGCACTGATAGGTGCCCAGTTCATCATTCCGCCGCCGCTCCATGACTTTGCGGATCTGGTCGTAATAGCTCTTGCGCGGAGCCCCGCATGTGCAGATCAGGAAAACCGGCCGGCCGATCGGCAGGTGTTTTTCCGCATAAGCCAGCACCTGCTTGGCAAAACTGCCGTAGTAGATGCCGGACGCGATGCCGATCCGGTCATAACCGGACAGATCCCTGTCCTCTTCCGTGACATTGATCAAGTCCACGTTTTCATCCGCCTGCCGGATCGCTTCCAGCAGTTTTTTCGTGTTGCCGTGGTGCGCCGAATAATAGATGATTCCTGTTTTCATAACTGATCCCCTTTATATGATTATTCCGTTCAAGTGATCGATTTCGTGCTGGATCACCTGGGCCGCGTATCCGGAGAATTTCTGCCGGCGCCGCTGCCATTGTGAATCGTAATATTCCACTTCGATATTCCGGTACCGTCTGGCCGGCCGCATGCCGTCCAGGCTCAGGCACCCTTCCATGGTGTCATACGGCGTATCATGACGCAGAATGACGGGATTGAACATGATGATGCCCATCAGCCCGGTATTGACAACGATAATGCGTTTACTGACGCCGATCATGTTGGCGGCCATGCCGGCACAGCGGTCCCGGTTGGCCTGCAGGGTATCGAACAGATCCTGCGCGGTCACAGCGTCGCCGCGGTCGGCCGGCACCGACTTCCTGGCCAGGAACATGACATCCCTGATTACCGGCCTGATCATATGGGCCGCCTTTCAAAGACATATTCCGCCGGGGAAGACAGATCTTCCCGGTAATGGAAATGAAGCCGGTCAAAGGCTTTCATGTCCTCCGGCTGTCCGGCCTGCCGCTCCGCCAGCCAGCGGACCATTTCCCCGCGGGCCATCTTGGCATAGACGGCCTTCGTCACCAGTTTACTGCCGGCCGTTTCACAGAAGGTCACGTTGACCCAGTGATCTTCCGGGGCCAGGTACGGCTCCACGGCCTGGGCATATTCCCGTGATGCGAGGTTGATGATCACACCGCTGTCATCCCGCACCGCATCATAGAGCTTCCGGCCCCAGTAAGTATAGAGGTTCCCGCTGCCGTTTACATCCGCTTCCGCCTGCATCTCAAGCCGGTACGGTGTCACACCGTCCAGCGGCCGCAGCACGCCATAGAACGCAGAAAGGATCCGCAGGTGCTCCTGGACCCAGGCAAACTGTTCATCCGTGAAGGCCCCCGGGGCCATGTGCTGATAGGCGATGCCGTCATAGGCCAGCACGGCCGGGGTCAGTTCCCCTTCCAGGTTCATCGTTTCCAGCCGGGCGATATTCTGTTCCGCCAGTTTCGCGCTGCACTTCCAGAGGGCCTGCAGCTGCGCGGGTGTACGGGTCCACAGCCAGGCCAGGATCTCTCCTGTTTCCGCCGGAAACAGCGGCCTGCCCTGCGGGGAAAGCCCGTCATCGGTCCGCATTTTCTTGGCCGGAGCCAGGATGACGCGCATCAGCCCAGGGCCTCCAGCATGTTTGCTGCATCGGCTGCGGCTTTCACCTTGTCATCAGCCCGGACAATCGTGCCGGCCTCGTCGATCAGATAGGTTGTCCGCACAACCCCCATAGATGTTTTCCCGTAAAGTTTCTTTTCCTTCCACACATCATAGGCTTCGATCACGTGCCGTTCCGGATCAGCCAGCAGGGTGATGCCGAGATTCTGTTTCTCCTCAAAGCGCTTGTGGGAAGCGACCGTATCCTTGCTGATGCCGAGAATCACGGCTCCCTTTTCCGCAAACTGCGGGCGCATGGCCGTATAGCTGCAGGCCTGTTTCGTGCAGCCGGCGGTATTATCCTTCGGGTAAAAGTACAGAATCACCTTCTGACCCCGGTAATCCTTCAGGGCATGCATGACCCCGTTCTGATCCGGCAGGGTGAAGTCCGGGGCTTTCGTTCCGATTGCGAGCATGTTGTGTTCCTCCCTTTTATTTTCTCAGCTGTCCTGTCTGACCGTATAGCCATGTCCGGCCAGGGCCTTCAGGGCTTTTTCGAGATTCTCCTGTTTGACCAGGATATAGTCCGTATCATAGGTGGATACGGCAAAGATGCTGATCTGCTGTTCCGCCAGAATATCCGCGATGCCGGCCAGAATGCCGATCAGGCTGAACTCCATCGTGCCGGATACCCGGAATCCGCGCCAGCCGTCTTCCCGGGCTGTGGTAAATTCCGGGGTTTCTTCCGTCGGACATACCAGTGACAATTCATCGGCTGTCTTTGCCAGAAAGAATAGCTTGCAGTCCAGATCGAAATCCCCGTCCGGATCCAGTTTGCAGACTGTTAATGCTTCATTCAACACTGTCAGTTCCAT
>JAFRGU010000112.1 GCA_017433675.1 Clostridia bacterium | reverse complement strand
TCCGTCAGCATCAGGAAGGTCAGGCCCTGTCAATACGCTGTGGGCGTAACGATGATATCCTTGTAATGCTGCAGATCATGCCCCATGCCTGTGCCACCGGATACGCCCTGTACGGCCCCGGTTTCATCAATCTGATTCAGCACCGCGTCGGCGGAAAGCATCCCCATCTGCTGGTAGGGTTCCTGCGGCAGCCAGCCCAGGCGCACGCCCTTCAGTACCCCGTAGGCGATGGCTGCGGTGGCGCTGGTCTCACAGTAGGTTTCCTCCACGTCGATCAGCGTGGTATACAGCCCGTTGACCCGCTGATATTTCCACAGCGCCAGAACCTGATCCAGCCAGGCGCTCCTGATCATGCGCATGGCAGCGTTCTCACGCTTGGTGATATCAAAAAGCTCAATGGCTGCGGCGGTAAACCAGGCGTTGCCGCGGGCCCAGAAGGCATTGGCGAAATTATGCCGGCGGTCGAAAGTCCAGCCGTGGTAGAACAGCCCGCTGACCTTGTTCTGCAGATAGCGGATGTGCATCAGGAACTGGTACTCCGCCTCTTCGATCAGCTCAGGCCTCTCCAGCACGACGCCGGCCTTGGCCAGGAACAGGCACACCATGAACAGCGTATCGCACCACAGCTGCTGATAGTGCTTGTTCCATACCGTGCAGTGCTGCAGGCCGCCATACTCGGTGCGGGGCATTTCTTGCATCACCCAGTCAATCCAGCTTTCGATGACGGGCAGATAACGCTCATTTTTCGTTTCCTGATACAGGCACGTCAGCGTCAGCACCGGAGCCACGGTGTTCACGTTGCGATGCGGCTTCTGTTCCCGGGAAAGCATATCGTCGTACCAGCCGGTCAGATAATCCAGGATGGTTTGATCGCCGCTTTGCTGATAGGTTTTATAGATGCCGTAAAGCGCCACGCCGGTGGGCCATTCCCAGTTGTTCATGGTCAGATGCCCTCTGGAAGGATCATTGCCGTCAGCGCGCTGCAGCATCCCCAGCACCCGGTTAGCGGTATCCCGATAGTTTTCACTCATCGCCAGTCACCTGCCTGAAAAAAATGATCTGAATGGAAGCGCTTACATTATACATTTGCCCCATTTTGTTGTCAATATGTATTTTTAATATTGTCGAAAAATATCATTCTGCATCTTGCGGATCTCCGAAGGATCATGTATAATGACAGCGCTTACATTTATTGTTCATCATTTTTCAAGCGAGCGTGAGGTTTTCCATGAACAGTGAAAATACGACGATCTATGACATCGCGTCGGAAGTCGGCGTATCCATCGCCACCGTATCCCGCGTGCTGCGGGGAGAAACGAATGTTTCTCCGGCCACGCGGGAAAAGGTGCAGCAGGCAATCGACCGCAGGAATTATCGGCCCAGCTCCATCGCCCGCTGGCTGACCAGTAAAACGACCCATTCCCTGGGAATCATCCTGCCAAAGCTGCTCAATCCGCACTACGCCATGATCTTTACCGGCGCACAGGAGGAAGCGCGCAGGCTGGGGTATACCATGAGCCTCTTTCCCTGGGCCAGCCTTGATACCGATGCCTATAATCCCGCCACGATGCTGATCGAGCGCAGGCTGGACGGGCTGATCGTCTGTGTGGAATATCTTCCGCCTGATCATGACGAACTGGTGCACGAAGCGCTGCGGACGCTCCGCCGCTTCATGCCGGTGGTGCTCATCGGCTGCGTGCCGCCATGGTATGATTTTCCCGCCGTAGCCAATAATAACGCTGCGATGATGCGAAGCATAGTCGCCTACCTGACGGCCATGGGGCATGAAAAAATCGCGTTTATTGGCGGTGTGCAGGAAGATAAGGATCCGCACCGCCGGGATATCGGTTATGAGGAAGGCCTGCAGGATGCCAGGCTGCCCTATACCGCATCGTACCGGGTCTATGGGAAAGGGACTCCCGAAGCCGGAAAGGCAGCGCTGGAGGAGATGCTCGGCAGCCTGAAGCGCGATTACTGGCCCACGGCCATCATCGCCCTGAACGATCTGGTGGCCATGGGATGTCTGGAAACCGCCCGGAAACATGGAATCAGCGTCCCCGGACAGATGTCCGTGATCGGATGTGATGATCTGTTCTGTGCGCCGTATCTGTTTCCTTCGCTGACCAGTGTCAATACGCATCAGCAGCAGACCGGAGCCCGGGCTGTTCAGCTGCTGATCAGCGGCGAACAAAGGCGCGAAAGCGTAGAATGGGAACTCGTGGAGCGCGCGTCCTGCGCGCCCTTCAATTCAGAAAAGGGGGAATCATGAAATGGAACGTTTTGCCTGGAAGGGACGCATCAGATCCGGCATGCAGGAGGAATACAAGCGCCGTCACGATGAAATCTGGCCTGAAATGCTGGCGCTGCTCAGGGAAGCCGGGATCCGCAACTACACCATCTGGAGTGACGGAAGGGATGTTTTCGGCTATTATGAATGCGAGAAAGGCATCGCTTTTGCTGAGAAAACCCAGGCGGACAGCCCCGTCGTCGACAAATGGAACGACTACATGCAGGATGTGCTGGAATTGGAGATGGATCCGGAAACCGGCGCTCAGCCCAAACTGCGTATGATGTTCAAAATGGAATAACTCACCGGGAGGAAGCGTATGGCAAGGCCCAGGCACACGGTGCTGGAGTACCGGAATTACGAACTGCCCGCTGATTTTCCGGTTCTGGTGCTCACCGGCGATCAGTGGCATATCAGTTCCATTCCCGGCAAGCATCTGCACATCCATAACTGTCTTGAAATCGGTCTGTGTCATTCCTCCGGCGGCACAATGATCTTTGACGACCAGCGCGCCCACTTTTCCGCCGGGGACGTGACCTGTATCGCCCGGAATGTTCCGCACACCACCTGGTCCGATCCGGAAGAAGCCAGCCGCTGGAGCTACCTCTTTCTGGATCCGGACGTCATGCTGGGCGCAGCCGCGCTCCGTCAGTACGTTGGTCTCAGGGATGCAGGGTATTTTTTCTCCGACTGCCATCTGCTTCTGCACCCCGATCAATATCCCTGGGCCGGGCGGTATGTGGAGGATATTGTCGGCGAACTGGTTCGCCGCGCTCCGGGATATCAGGCGGCTGTACGCGGTTTGTTCACCGCCCTGCTGATCGGCATGCTTCGGGTTTACAGCCAGGATGAAAGCGAAAGGACCCGGGATCCGTACATGTCCGCCATTTCTCCTGCGCTGGACTATATCCATGAAAACTACATGCAGGCCTTTCCGCAGCAGCGGCTGTCTCAGCTCTGTCACCTGAGTCCAACCCATTTCAGAAGGCTTTTCAGGGAGCAGATCGGGACTTCCCCGCTGGCCTTCCTGCATCAGACCCGTATTCTGAAAAGCTGCTCTTTGCTGCGTTCCTCCGGGCTTACTATCACGGAAATCGCAGGGAAAGTAGGATATAACTCCCTGAGCAGCTATAACCGGCACTTCTCGCAGTCGATGGGCTGCACCCCGATGGAATGGCGTAAAACGGCCGGAGACAAGCCCCGTCCTTCCCTGCTGACCTTCACCGGCTGGACGGAGGCTGAGGCAATCCCTTCCGATAAGGAACCTTAAGTGCCCCTGGCCGGATCCCGTCCGGGCTATGCATCGCGGCAGAAAGAGAAAACAGACTGCGGTTTTGTTGCAGTCTGTTTTTCTTTTACTTCCGGATGATTTCATCGATCCGGCGAAGCTCGTCATCGGTCAGCGGCGGCGCATTCAGAACAGCCAGATTATCGGTAATCTGCTCCGGACGGCTGGCGCCGATCAGGGCTGAAGTAACCACATCATCCCGCAGAACCCATTGCAGGGCCAGCTGATGCAGCTTCTGCCCGCGCCCGTCGGCAATGGCTTTCAGGCCGCTGATTTTTTTCAGCGTTTCCTCTGTCAGGCTTTCAGGCTTCAGGAAGCGGCTGTCCGTTCTCATCCGGGAATCCTCCGGAATCCCGTTCAGGTATTTGCCGGTAAGCAGGCCTCCCGCCAGAGGCTGAAAAACAATGCAGCCGACCCGTTCCTCCTTCAGTACATCGGTCAGTCCGTCTTCAATCCAGCGGTCCAGCATGGAATAGCGGGGCTGATGAATCAGGCAGGGGGTGCCCAGGCGCTTCAGCTCGGCGATAGCCGCTTTCGCCTGCTCCGGTTTGTAATTGGATATTCCCACATATAAGGCCTTGCCGCTGCGAACAATCTGATCCAGCGCGCCCATGGTCTCCTCGATCGGAGTGTTGGGATCGGGCCGGTGATGGTAAAACAGATCCACATAGTCCAGATGCATGCGCTGAAGGCTCTGATCCAGACTGGAGATCAGGTATTTTCGGCTGCCCCAGTTTCCGTATGGGCCTTCCCACATATCATATCCCGCCTTGGTGGACACAAACAGTTCGTCCCGGTGCGTATGCCAGTCGGTATCCATATGCCGGCCGAAATTGGCCTCCGCTGCGCCATAGGGAGGGCCGTAGTTATTGGCCAGGTCAAAATGGGTGATCCCGTTGTCAAAGGCTGTGCGCAGAAGAGACTGCTGGACGCTGAATGGCGTAATGTCGCCAAAGTTGTGCCACAGTCCCAGGGACAGCAGCGGCAGCAGCACGCCGCTGTTCCCGCACCGGCGATACTGCATGGAATGATATCTTGCTTCATTGGGGATATACACGCTTGCACCTCCTCAGAAAAGAAGCGGAGCCCGAAGGCTCCGCGCATTGTGTTTCATTCGCTCAGGGAATCGCGGGCAGCTTGGTGGTGTTTCCGGCTTCGTAGGCAGCCAGACGCTCGTCCATGATCTCCTGATAGCCGGCATCCAGGAATTCCTGGCTGTACTGGGCATACAGGCTGTCAAACTCAGCGGGATCGCATTTGATCAGCTTGGCGAAGTATTCCTGCCACAGGCTCAGCAGGGTGGCGCTGTATTCGGATTCGCTCTCAATGGCGACCGCGAACACGGGGTCAGAATAAGCCTTGCCGGCGTCAGCCAGTTCCTTGAGCTGATAATAGTTGTTGATCAGCATCTCGGTGAAATCCTGGGGCAGGCCCACCGGGCTCATCTGCGCGATGGTCTGCTCGATGGTGCCGACCTTCTTGGAGGCATGCACCAGGCAGGTCATATCGATGTTGTTGTTATGGTTCAGCATGTGCTCGCCGGTATAATCCAGCATCACGGGCAGGCCGTCCTCGCCCATCTTGTAGGTTTCACCCTCGATGCCGTTCTCCAGCACGAACAGGTTCTCAGGCTGAATCATCCATTCCATCAGCATCCAGGCTGCCTTCAGCTGGTCCTTGGTGGCCAGGGCGGAGAAGCCCACGATCATGCCGAAGGGATTGTCCGCACGGATCGCGCCGGTATTGATGCCCTCTTCCACGCCGGCATAGGGGCTGGCGATGGCCAGTTCGGCATCAGGATTGTTTTCAAAGAACGCGGTCAGCCAGGCCATGTTGTTGGCGATGTAGCCGCCGTACATATAGGTCTTGCCGTTGATAAAGTCTGTCTGCAGAATGTCGGTGCCCTGTCCGCCGCTGTTCTTCTCCAGATCAAACTCCGTGGAATACCAGCCCATGTGATATTCGTCGTTGTAGCGCTTGAGCAGGCGCTGAGTGGGATACCAGGGGAATCCGGGCGTGCCCAGAGAGGAGTGCATGGCCCATTCTGCTTCATTCACCGGGAAATCACGGTAGGCGAAGTTCACGATATAGGCCGCGGTGGGAATGCCCAGGCCCAGAGGATATTCGCACAGGCCCGCTTCGATCATCTTGTTCATGGCATCCTTGTGCTCCGCATAGCTCTGGGGCACATGATCATAGCCCACCTTGCGCAGCCAGTCCATGCGCACGAAGTTGGCGAAAGCGAAGGTCGTGTTATAGTAGGGACGCTCGGTCAAAACGAAGTAGGTGCTGCCGTTGATATCGGTATAGCCCAGCTGATTGTGGTCCACCATGGCCTGATAGAAGGTCGGAGCAACCGCTTTGAATTCATCCAGGTCGATCACGGTCATTGCGCCGTCATTGGCCCACTGGGCAACCTTCGGATAGTCGTATTCCATCATGATGGTGGGCGTCTCGTCCGCAGCGATCAGCATGCTGTACTTGGTCATCACGTCTCCGCGGGGGATAGCCACATACTGCACATCGATGTTGTACTTGTCACCGAATTCCTTCTGAATCCACTGGGTCCAGTAGTTGTCGTCCACGGCGGGATAGCCCGCCTTGGAGCGGTCGTACACAGGCACCGTGATTTTCACGCGCTCCGCAAAGGGCTCCCAGTCGGCAGGCACGTCGGCCTGGGCAGCGGTGACCAGGCCCAGCATCAGGCTCAGTGCCAGCAGCATAGCAAACAGTTTCTTCATGGTTTTTCCTCCTTTTATTTTATGGGCTCCGGCCCATAATAATCCTTATCCTTTTACGGCTCCGATCATTGTGCCCTGCACAAAGTACTTTTGAACAAAGGGATAAACCATCATGATCGGCAGGGTGGCGAACATGACGACGGCGGCCTGCAGAACTTCCGGGGTGGATTCTGCCGCCGCAGCCTCGGACAGGCTCACAGCGTCCTGGCCGGAGTTGAGCACCATATTGCTCAGAAGATACTGCAGGGGCTGCAGGGATTTGGTGGTAATGTAATATTTGGCGTCAGCATAGGCGTTCCAGCGGCCCACCGCGTAGAACAGCGACAGCGTGGCCAGGATCGGCTTGGACAGCGGAATAACCATGCGGACCAGGATCTGGAAATGATCTGCGCCATCCAGGTTTGCCGCCTCATAGAGGCTGTCCGGGATGGTGGAACGGATGAACGAACGCATGATCAGCATATTATAGGGCGAGAAGGAAAGCGGCAGCACCAGCACCCACATGGTATTGAGCAGCTTCAGATCCTTGTACAGCAGATACTCCGGAATCAGGCCGGCGCTGAAGTACATGGTGAACATGATGACGAACGCGATCACGGTGCGCCCCTTCAGCTCCCGGCGGGCCAGCGGATAAGCGGCCAGGATAGTGATGACCATGCCGATCGCGGTAAACAGCAGCGTCATCCAGATGGTATAAATCATGGAATGCGTCAGCTGTCCATCCCGGAAAATGGAGCCATACGCTTCAAAATTAAGGCCTTTGGGCCAGAGCAGCACCTGTCTGGAGAGCACGGCCGTATTGGAAGAAATGCTCTTGGCGGCAATATGAATGAAGGGGATAATGCAGGTCAGCGACAGCAGCAGGATGATAAAGGCTATCACGAAATCGCTGACGCGTACCCGGTTGACGCCCTTGAAGAGTGAGGTTTTCTTTTCCGCGGGGATAACCGACATGCTTTCATCCTCCCTTCTTACAGCAGACCGTCTTCGCCCAGCGCTTTGGAGACGCGGTCAGAGGTCAGCACCAGAATCAGGCCGACCAGGGACTGGAACAGGCCCACAGCGGTTGCGCGGCTGAAATTGCCGCCGGAAAGTCCCTTTTCATAGATGTAGATGGCCAGCTGATACTGGAAATCCTTCACCTGCACGTTGCCGAAGGAGTCCAGCCGTTCAAAGTTGCTGCCCATGACGCGGCCGAGGTTCATAATCAGCAGCGTCACCATCGTGCCGCGGATGCAGGGCAGCGTCACGTTCCAGATTTTGCGCAGGCGCCCCGCGCCGTCAATGGTGGCGGCTTCATAAAGGTCCATGCTGATACCGGTGATGGCGGCCAGGTAAATGATCGAGCCCCATCCCATATTCTGCCATACGCCGATCAGCAGATAGGTAACGGCCCAATGCCATTTTTCAGTCAGAAAAGGAATGCCCTTGTCGATCGCGCCTGCGTTTCGCAGCAGGATGTTGACCAGACCGGTTTCCGGCTTGAACAGGTTCAGCGCCACGCTGGCAATAATGACCCAGGAAAGAAAGTGCGGCAGATACAGGATCGTCTGGGACAGCTTTTTATACCGCTGGAACCGCAGCTCATTGAGCAGCAGCGCCAGAATAATCGGTACCGGGAACCCAACCAGCAGATCCAGGAAGTTGAAAACCAGGGAGTTTTTCAGCGCCCGGAGAAAATCCTTGTCCCGGAAAATTTTCTCGAAGGTTTCAAATCCCACCCACGCGCTGCCCGCATATCCTTTGGCTGGCTTGTAGTTCATGAAAGCGATGCGCAGCCCGGGGTAGGCGGCATATTTAAACACAATCACGAACGCAATCGGCACCAGCAGCATCAGATACAGCTGCCAGTTGTTCTGAAAATAGGCCTTAAGCGATCCGTGATGGTTCCTGTGTCCAACCGTTTTGCTTTGCATACTGCTGTTTACCCCTTTCTCCCGGATGATTGCCGAAACCCGGCTTGCATGTCTGATATTATCTTCTTTCGTCCATATCGTCCATTTCCTTCATGATTATAGCCTGTTTTGATGGTCATTTCTATTTGATTTTGCTTCAATTTTGTGCAGAAACGACCATAAACAGCGGGGGCAGGATGTGCTGTTATGCCTTCCCTGCACTTTGGAAGACGGTTTCATAGGGTTCAAGATGGAAGGAAATATCATGGTCAGGAATGGCAACCGTGGTATCGATCGGGGTATCGGCGTTGTTCATGACCACCAGGGTCTGCTGCCGGGAAAACCAGGCGCATTCCGTCATCGGATCACTGGTCAGCCCGGCCTGTTTCTTTTCCGTGCCGGTCAGATACAGCAGCATCTCCAGCAGCATTCTGGCCGCCCGGGGGCTGTACGTGAAGCCGCCCATATAAACGGCCCGGCCCTTTCCATAGTCATGCAGGGTCAGCGTAGGTGTCCCTTCCTGCGAGCAGAACACCCGGGTATCAGGATCGGTCAGGCGGATACCGGGGCTCCGGCTCAGCGCTTCATCCGCAATCAGGAAAGGCGCTTTTTCTTCCGTTTCATA
>JAFRGU010000111.1 GCA_017433675.1 Clostridia bacterium | reverse complement strand
GCTGCCCGGGATGACGGGTGTCGACGGTGATGACAGTCATAAGAGAAGCCTCCTTTTTTTCTTTAGTGCCGGATCAGGCGAATCAGCCTGGAAAACAGAATTTGCCACAGCCGAAAACAGCTTTCAGGGGGAAAGAGACAGAGAGTGATAGATCTCGCCGCCGAGGGATTTCCAGAGAAAGACGCCGCCTTCCAGCACCATATAGCTGTGGGGCGTATTTTCCTTCGGAATGGAGACGGAGCCGGGGTTCAGGATCCAGCGGCCTTCCGCCTGATCCCAGGCGGGGATATGGGTATGCCCATGCAGCAGGATATCTCCGGACTGCAGAGGCGGCAGGCGGGAAGCGTTATAAACATGGCCGTGAGTCGCGTAAAGACGGAGCCCTTCCCAGAGAAGCAGGGCATAATCCGCCAGAATCGGGAAATCCAGCACCATCTGATCCACCTCGGTATCACAGTTCCCTCGGACGCAGAGGAGGTCCTGCTTCCGGGCGTTGAGCAGGGCGAGAACTTCCTTCGGCGCGTACTGCTCCGGGAGATCATTCCGCGGCCCGTGATACAGCAGATCCCCGAGCAGAAGAACCCGATCCGGCTGCTCCCGATCCCAGGCAGCCAGCAGATCCCGGCAGAAGCGGGCGGAACCATGAATATCAGAGGCAATCAGCAGCTTCATCGCACACCTCCCATATATTGGAGATCATTATAACACAGCGGGCATGGCAATGTCCCGGTTTTGGAAGGTTATTTTTCTTGCCTGATGAGACATTTTCAGCGGAGAGCGAAAGCTTGTTTTCCCGGAAAGGATATGATATTCTGTGCGGGCGCCAAACCGCGCAGGTCCGAAAGAAACGAGGGAAAAGAAAACATGACAAGTGATTACATTCTCATTTTATCCCGGGAATTCAATCTTCGTCCGGAACAGATCAAAGCCGTGATTGAACTGCTGGATGCGGGGAATACGATTCCGTTCATTGCCCGGTATCGCAAGGAAGCGACAGGCTCTCTGGATGATCAGGTGCTGCGGGAGGTTTCCGAAAGGCTGGAATACCTGCGGAACCTGGACAAGCGGCGGGAGGAGATTTCAAAAGCGCTGACAGAGCAGGGCGTGATGACGGAGGAGCTTGGCGAAGCGATCGCCGGAGCGGCAACGCTGAGCGAACTGGAGGATATTTACCGTCCCTACCGGCCGAAACGCCGTACCCGGGCGACCATTGCGAAGGAGCGGGGGCTGGAACCGCTTGCGAACTGGCTGATGCTCCAGGCGGGGAAGGAAGACCCGATGGAAAAGGCCCGGGAATTCACTAACCCGGAGAAGGAAATACCGGATGCGGAGAGCGCTCTGGCCGGCGCGAGGGATATCATTGCCGAGACAGTCAGCGACGACGCGAACCTGCGGAAAGAGATCCGGGGTATCCTGACCCGGGAGGGAATTCTTGTCTCCAAAGGCGCGAAGGAAGAGGACAGCGTATACAGCAACTATTATGACTACCGGGAGCCGGTCCGGAGCATGGCGGCCCACCGGATTCTGGCAGTGAACCGGGGCGAGAGGGAGGAATTCCTGAAGGTTGCTATCGAAGCTCCGGATGAGAAGATTCTCGGAGAGATCCGGCAGGCCTATGTGCGGGGAAATTCTCCTTCCTCTGCCCAGGTGGCCGAGGCATGCGATGATGCATGGAGCCGGCTGCTGTTCCCCTCCCTGGAGCGGGAGATCCGGAACGAGCTGACCGATCGGGCGAACGTCTCAGCGATTAAGGTTTTTTCCGACAACCTGCACCAGCTGCTGATGCAGCCGCCGATCAAGGGGAAGGTGACGCTGGGGGTGGATCCGGGCTTCCGGACCGGATGCAAGCTGGCGGTCATCGACGAGAACGGCAAGGTTCTGGATACGGGGGTCGGATACTTCACGCTTCCGGGCATGGAAAACCGGAAGGCGGAGGCAGCCAGGCTGATCAAGGGATTTGTGAAGAAGTACGGGATTACTGCAATCGCCATCGGGAACGGTACGGCCAGCCGGGAGAGCGAACAGTTCATCGTGAGCCTGCTGCCGGAAATGCCGGGGGTGGCTTACATCATCGTCAGCGAGGCGGGGGCTTCCGTCTACTCGGCGAGCAAGCTGGCGGCGGAGGAATTCCCGGACTTCGACGTGACCCAGCGGAGCGCGGTCTCCATTGCGAGGCGGATGCAGGATCCGCTGGCCGAGCTGGTGAAGATCGACCCGAAAGCCATCGGGGTCGGGCAGTATCAGCATGACCTGAAGCAGAATGAGCTGACCGCGGCGCTGGACGGCGTGGTGGAGCAGTGCGTGAACCGGGTCGGGGTCGAGGTATCGACCGCCAGCGCAGCGCTGCTGAGCCATGTGGCGGGAATCGGTCCGGCGCTGGCAAAGAACATCGTCGCTTACCGGGAAGAAAACGGGATTCCCAGCCGGGCTGCGCTGAAAAAGGTGCCGAAGCTGGGGCCGCGGGCCTTTGAGCAGTGCGCGGGCTTCCTGCGGGTCCGGGACAGCAAAAATCCCCTGGACGCGACGGCAGTGCATCCGGAGAGCTATGACGCCGCAAAGACCGTGCTGGCAGCCCTGGGATATGACAGCAAGGACATCCGTAGCGGCATCGCGGACGCCGTGATCCGGCCGAAGTATGGTTCACCACCAGATCCATAAAAACCCGCAGCCCCATCCCGTGGGCCCGGTCCAGCACTTCCTTGAATACCTCCAGATTGCCGTAAT
>JAFRGU010000110.1 GCA_017433675.1 Clostridia bacterium | reverse complement strand
GTACCTGTTCCGGGACGGCTCCATCATCCTGACAGCGTATAAAAACACGCTGATTGCGACCCTGGCGGGCACGGTGCTGTCGGTGATTACCGTCGGGCTGTATGCCTACGCGCTGAGCCGGCCCGACTTCCGGTTCAAGAGATTTTTCACCTTCTTCAGCTTCTTCACGATGCTGTTCGGCGGCGGCATGGTGAGCTATTACAACATGACCCGCAGCGTGCTGGGGCTGAAGGATACCGTCTGGGCTCTGTTCCTGCCCATGGCTTTCTCGGCGTACTGGGTCATCATCATGCGGACCTTCTATCAGTCCACGGTGCCGGAGGCGATTATCGAATCCGCGCGGATTGACGGATCCGGTGAGTGGCGCACGCTGCTGCAGATTGTGGCGCCGCTGGCAGTACCCGGATTCGCAACCGTCGGCCTGTTCAGCGCCATCGGTGTCTGGAACGACTTCCGGAACTGCCTGCTGATCAACGACTCCGCCCAGTATTATAACCTGCAGTATACAATTTATCAGACGATGAACAATCTTCGTTTCCTGAAGGAGAATGCCTCCCGGATGGGCGGTGTCAATGTGGCCAACCTGCCCGCGGAAACCTTCCGTATGGCCATGGCAGTGGTCACGGTAGGCCCCATCATCATGGCGTATCCCTTCTTCCAGAAGTACTTCGTCAAGGGCCTGACCGTCGGTGCGGTTAAAGGCTGAGCATTCTGTTTCTGTTCGGTTTCAGGGCCCTTTGGGGTCTGAAATAAAAAATTCAAGGAGGAACCTACCATGCGGAAACTCGTATCTCTGTTCCTGGCGCTGGTCATGATGCTGGCGCTCGTACCCACTGCGATGGCTGATGACGCCTACACCCTGGATATCTACTGGGTTGGCAATGGCGACAACGAAGCCGTCCGGGCCGGTGTTGAAGCGGCTATCAACGAATACATCGAGCCGCTGATCGGCGCGAAAGTCTCCTTCCATATTGTTGGCTGGGGCGACTGGAATGACAAGGCCATCAACGCCCTGCAGTCCGGTGAGAAGATGGACCTGATCTTCACGGCTGACTGGGAAGGCTACGGCGTCGAAGTCGCCGGCGACCTGCTGATGCCGCTGGATGACCTGCTTGAGCAGTATGGCCAGGGCATCAAGGAAACCCTGCCCCAGACCTTCCTGGATGGCGTCCGGGTGAACGGCGTGCTGTACGGCATCCCCACCAACAAGGAACTGTGCGTGCCGGAAGGCGTTTCCATCAATAAGACCGCTGCCAATGCCATCGGCTGGGATGTGACGGCGGAAGATCCTTCCATCAAGACCCTCGCGGATCTGGCTCCCTGGTTTGAGAAGTACAAGGCCATGTTCCCTGACAAGTATCCCTATCTGATGGATGGTCAGGCCGGCCGCTGGCCCGATGAACCCTGGTGCCCCGACTGGGCAGGCATGGGAACCAACTCCATCGCCATGAAGATGGCCAAGCAGGAGAACGGCGAATTTGATGAAACCATCTACAGCATCTTCGCCACCCCCGAGCAGGAAGAGCACATCCGTCTGATGTATGACTGGGGCTCCAAGGGCTATATCAGCCCCGACGCCGCTCTGACCAGCTTTGACTACAACGGCACCTTCGGCCGTGGCGACTTCCTGGCCTATGCGCTGCCTCTGAAGGGCAACGGCATCAAGTCCGCTGAAATGTATCAGGCGAATGCCACCGCCGAATTCGAGTGTGTGGAAATCACCCTGCAGCCCAAGTACGTCGTGACCACCCATGCCGGCGGTTCCATGTTCGCCATCCCGGTGACCTGCAAGAACCCCGAAGCGGCCATGAAGTACCTCAACCTCATGCACAGCGACAAGACCCTGGTCAACCTGATGCTGTTCGGCGCCGAAGGCCAGAACTACAAAAAGATTGACGAGAACACCGTGGAAGTCATTTCCGACGCCAACTGGTACGGCGTGCACGGCGGTGCCTGGACCGTGGGCAACACCCTGCTGCAGTATGTCACCAAGGGCGAGGATCCCAACAAGAACGCGCTGCTGCAGTCCTATGCGGATGACGCCATCGCCACCGCTTCCCTGGGCTTCCGCTTCGTGAAGGACAACGTGGCTGATCAGATCGCGGCGGTAGACGCGGTAGTCAGCGAAATGGCCAACCCGCTCATGTGCGGCCAGGTCGATCCGGACGATCCTCAGCTGGGTATCGAAGCCCTGAAGGCCGCCCTGACCGATGCCGGCATGGATGAGATTATTGCCGAAGTCCAGACGCAGTATGATGCCTGGAAAGCCGCGCAGTAATTGAACTGATCGGTAACCATTCCGGGGAGAAGCTAAAGCTTCTCCCCTTTTTGCTTGTAACTGCATTGTCCGGAGCATAGTAGATTTTTTCATAACATGTTTCTGCAGAGACTGCGGCCGAAGCCGCAGCCCCTTTTCAGAAGAAAGGAACTGCAATGAGTGAACAAAAGCGTGCCTGGTGGAAGGAAGCGGTCGTCTATCAGATTTATCCCCGCTCCTTCGCCGATTCAAACGGAGATGGGATCGGGGATCTGAACGGGATCACCGCCCATCTGGATTATCTGAAGGACCTGGGCGTCGACGCAATCTGGGTGAGCCCGATTTATGCGTCCCCCAATCACGACAACGGGTATGATATTTCCGATTATCGGGCAATCATGAAAGAATTCGGGACCATGGAGGATTTCGACCGCCTGCTCGAGGAAACCCACCGGCGTGGAATGAAGCTGATCATGGACCTGGTGGTCAATCACTCCTCGGATGAACATGCCTGGTTTGTGGAAAGCCGGAAGAGTCGTGACAATCCTTATCGGGATTACTATATCTGGAAGGACGGAAAGGATGACGGTCCACCCAACAACTGGGGAAGCTGCTTCTCCGGTTCCGCCTGGGAAAAAGACGAGGCAACAGGCCAGTATTATCTGCACCTGTTCACGAAAGAGCAGCCGGATCTGAACTGGGCCAATCCCGCCGTCCGGGACGGGGTTTTCGAAATGATGACCTGGTGGTGCGAGAAGGGGATCGACGGTTTCCGCATGGATGTCATTGGAATGATCGGAAAGGAGAATTACAATGACGGGCCGGTGGATCCCGGCGCGCTGTACGGCAGCTTCGCTCCTTCCTGCATGCACACGGAGGCCACGCACCGGTATCTTCAGGAAATGCGAAAAAGAGTGCTGGATCATTATGATCTGCTGACGGTTGGGGAAACCAGCGGCGGCACGGAGAATGCCCTGCGATATGCCAGCGAGGACGGCAGCGAACTGAACATGGTCTTCGGCTTTGAGCATAACGACGGGATCAACGATGGAAACGAGCTGGGGAAATGGAGCGACCATGGAACGCCCCTGAAGGAAATCCGCGCGGTGCTGAACCGCCGGCAGATGGAGCTTCAGGGAAAAGCCTGGAACACCGTCTATCTCGGAAATCACGATCAGCCCAGGCAGGTAAGCCGCTACGGAAATGACAGCGAACTGTTCCGCACCCGCTCCGCCAAGATGCTGGCCACCATGATTCACACCCTGCGCGGAACACCGTATGTCTATCAGGGTGAGGAACTGGGGATGACCAATATTTATTTCACCCGGGTGGAGCAGTACCAGGATGTGGAGGTCCATAACGTCTGGAAGCAGTGGGTCGAAAGTGGAAGGGTGGACGCCCAGGATATGCTGCGTTTTTTTGCCCGCATCGCCCGGGATAATGCCCGGACACCCATGCAGTGGAATGCAGAAAAAAACGCAGGCTTTTCTACCGGTGAACCCTGGCTGCCTGTGAACAAAAACTATCTCCTGATTAACGCTGAAGACCAGATAAATGATCCGGATTCCGTCTGGAACTATTATCGGAAACTGATTGCCCTGCGGCATCAATATGACATCTTTGTCTATGGCTGGTTTGAACCGCTGCTGGAAGACAGCGACCAGATCTATGCGTATCGCCGTGTTCTTGATAAGCAGGTTCTGACGGTCGCTCTGAACTGGACGGACCGGAAGGTAACCTGTAACCTGATGGATGACCTGACCGGAGAAGAGCTGATCTCAAACTATCCGACGCATCAGAAGGGCATTCTTCAACCCTATGAAGCCCGGGTGATATTATCGGTAACAGAATAACGCAGGTGTTTATCTCTATCTGGAGAATCGAATGCTTCTCCCTGTTTTTTCATAAAAATTGCCCCACGGAGAAATTACACTTTTCCGTGGGGTGCCTTTCTATCTATTCCTCAGTTTCCATACCCCTCCACCAGCGCCGAGGTTCCGATGGCCAGGAATTCCGGTTCCTTCCGGGCATATCCCTTTTTGCTGCTGGCGCCGCCAACCCGATTGATCTGCTTGCCCATGAAAAGCATGCACGCCGTCTCGCCGCCGTCCATGTTGAAAGCCAGGCTGCATCCCCGGTCCCGCAGCTTTTCCGCAATATGCGTCAGGTTGCTCCCGGCACTGTTCTTGAGCCGCCCCTCCGCCATGATTGCGATATAATGTCCGGGTTCGATCATCCCGAGAGCCGTCCGCGGCGCCCGGTAGCTGTCAAATTTCGGGAGATGCGGGTTGAATTCCCCTTCCCGGATCATCCACGGGCCGAAGGCCAGCACATCAATGGCTCCCTTTGCCTGGTATTCCTCCGCTGTCAGATCCCGGCTTTCGTAAACCTCCATATTCCCGTCCGGATATATTGCCAGGGTATCCAGATTCGGAAAAGAGGTATTGCCCGACTTTTTTGTTTCCGAGCTCATGATCTCCCCACCCCGCAGGAGGATCCCCACCTTGTACCGCTCCTTGGGATAATGCATGTTATTCCACCGGTTGCTGGCATAGTCTCCGTTGATCGCCAGCACCGCACCATTTTTGCTGCAGACCTTTGTGGGCCAGTCTGCCTTGGAAAAATGCTTCCCCGGTTCATTGGTCACAAAACCGAAAATCTCCTCCCGGCTCCAAACCTCCGCCTCATACCAGATCAGCTTTACCGGCTTGCTTTCCGTTTTCCGGAGGATTTCCACCTTCAGGGTTTCGCTGCAGTACCGCCAGATGCCGTTTTCCGGATCCTCATACACGAATTCCCCCTCGTCCAGATATCCGGCCTCGTTCAGCGCCGGCCATCCGGCGGGATTTTCATCCTGCAGCACCACCCATTCTTCCGTTTCGGCCTCTGACGCCCCCGGCAGCAAGAAAGTCGCCATCATCAGTGCCGCCAGGGCTTTTCTGATTCGTCCGTCCTTCATGGTTTCCTTTCAGTCTCCAGATCTCAGTCCTTCAGCCACGCCTTTGCCAGTGCTTCCGTCCGGATGGAGATCCAGTTCCACAGGTAGTCTCCGGCATCCTCGAAGGTCCGCCCGCTCTCGTCCGTGATATCGGCCACTCTTCCGGCGCTCCATCTGGTAAAGTTCATCGCTGCGGATTCCGCGATTTCCTTCCGATACGCCTGAATAGATTTCAATGGACTCTCTGCTTTCGGTGCCCGCTTGCCCAACAGTACCTCTGCAGCAGGCTGCAGCTCGTCGTCCCAAATCTGCCGCACCATTTTTCTGAAATCATCATGAGTCAGCAACCAGTGGTACAGAAAAGAGGTCGCTGTCGAGCGGTTAAATACATAATCCACCTTGGACGGATTCCGCATGCCATCGTCCTTATTCCCATAGGTCAGGTCATAATCCCAAGCCGGTCCGCAGTACAGCAGCGGATCCACGCTGTCCCGATCCTTGTACATGAAATGACTTGCAGCCTGAACGTCATAATTTGAGCAGAATTCCTCGATAGCCACCTTCGTCGCAAAAGAACGCATATCAATGTATTCCGCGTAATACTTCCCGGTATCTCTGTTGATCCCGTCCTGCGCCAGTACCGCGTTGTGGAAGTCATTTACAAGGTTTGAAATATAATCAACCGCCTTTTTTCCGGCATGTGTCGGTTCATTGATTAAAACACACATCTGTCCATTGGTCACAAAGCCCGCATTATCCTTATTCTTACTGAAGTGCAGCGGCTTTTCGATTTCCAGTAGATATCCGCCTGTCAGATCCGCTGGTTCCTGCGCCGTGTTGAACCATCTCAGAACCTTCATATCCCGGCTGCTTCCTTTTCTGCGCCGTGCCTTTTCGTATGTGCTTTTCCCGAGCAGCATCTCATAGTCTTCTTCCAGGTCGTTGATCTCCAGTCGGTTCTTTTTCAACTGGATCTTCTCCGTCATCAGATAAGTGCCATTATAGCTTCCGTTGATATACAGATCTACCGGCCGGCAGTCCGGGGTAGATTTCAGTCCCAGTTCACGGCAAAGATCATAGGTCATTTGGTTCCGGATCAGTGAAATATCGAACCAGTTTGCCAGCAGCACCCATTTTTTGTTTTTCCCCATCCCCGCCAGATCCGCTTTGCGTTCCATCGCAAACGTAAAAGACTTCTTGGCTACATAGAAAGTGGAATTTCCCCGTGCCTTGAAGCTCGACAGACTTTCCGATGCGTTCACTTTGCCCTGTCTGTCAATCATCACCACAGCCGCCGGTTCCTTAATATCCCGTGTCTGGTTTATTTGCACCCGGTACAGATCATTTCCCGTCACAGTGAAGAAAACGCTGGGAATTGCGGATCCCTGCATCACCTGGATCTCACCCAAATCTCTCCCGTTGGTGAAGCTGACTCTGACCGTTTTGCCGATAAACCTGGAAGCCGGAAGCGTGCTTCCATTGGTATATTTTGTATCATCCCAGATTAGATCCGTGTTCTTGTTGATCCTGATCACCGGATCTTTTCCCGC
>JAFRGU010000109.1 GCA_017433675.1 Clostridia bacterium | reverse complement strand
GCGATCATCAGCCCCTTGCTTTCCGCCAGCGCCACCAGCTCCCGGGCCTGCTCCAGCTCCGTGGTGAACATCTTTTCGGTATAGACATGCTTGCCCGCCTCCAGCATCTGCTTGATCACGCTGTAGTGGGCGGTGGGCGCGGTGAGGTTCACCACCAGCTCAATCTCGGGATCAACGGCAATCTCCCCGATGGTCATGATTCTGTCGACCCCGTAGGTTTTGCCCTTCTCCGCCGCGGCTGCAGCATTCAGATCACAGATTCCCACCAGGTCGATGATGGAAAACAGATGCTTCAGGTTCCGGATGTAGATGTTGCTGATCATGCCGCATCCCACGACGGCGGTTTTGACCTTCCTGATTTTCGGTTCTGCCATGGTAAATTGCCTCCTTGATATTATTTGCGGCGTTTTCCGCCGTGTCCCTTCCTTTTCCCGCGATTGCCTCAGATCCCGTCCCGCCCGGGATTCCGCCGGTCCGGTTTCCATCCTGCCATCGCCCGGACGCCCTCCGGCGTTACCGGCCGGATCCATTTTCCCCGGTGCAGATGAATCTGCATCAGGATATACCGGATGATTTCATCCGAATAGCAGCAGGCGAATACCACCAGCGTAGGCGCGTGCCAGACCATGCCGGTCAGCCACACCAGGGGCAGCACCATTGCCCACATGAAGGCAATCTCCAGCACCGTGCCCGTCATCGCGTCCCCCGCGGACCGGAAAGTATCGTTCTGGGTCCAGTTGCCCATGCGGATCAGCGCGAACCCGAGATAAATCGCCAGCATGCCGAAAGCCAGCCGGAAGCTCTCTCCGCGCATCCCCATCATGTGCAGGATCGGCGTGTGCAGTCCGATCAGGGTCAGTCCCAGCGCGGCGATAAAGCCCTGGCAGAGGTAAACCAGCCGCCATGCCCGGGCATAGGCGGTATCCGGATGTCCGGCGCCCACCTCGGTACCCACCAGTACGGAAGCCGCGTTGGAAAACCCGGCAAAGAATCCGATCACCAGTCCCTCCAGCGTCCGGAATACGGCCAGTGCGGCAATCGCCTCCTCGGGCTGCCGGCCCAGCACAATGTTGATGACCATGTTCGCCACGCCGATCAGCACCTCGTTGCAGAGGATCGGGAAGCACTTTTTCAGATATGTCCGGATGAAATCCCGGTTCCACCGGAAATGCCGCTTCACCGCCAGCAGGTAAGGATGTCCCTCCCGCCGCGCCAGCGTGACCACCACAAGGATGCTGACACCCTGGGAGATGACTGTGGCCAGCGCCGCGCCCCGTACTCCCATCCTCGGCATCCCGAGGTGGCCGAAGATCAGCACCCAGTTCAGGAAAATATTGGTAATCACGGCAACGATCGAGCCGTACAGGGGGAGCTGCACTTTTTCCGTGCACCGGAGCAGGGAAGCCACCGCCATGCTGAACACCATCAGCGGATATCCAAACCCGACGATCCGCAGGTATTCCACCCCGACCGCCTGGATGGCGGGCTTGTCGGTATACAGCCGCATCACCGTTTCGGGGAAAAGAACCGCGAGCGTGCCGAAAATGATTCCGACGGTCATCATGCAGCTCAGCGTCAGCCCGTAGGAGCGGTTGATCCCGGCATCGTCCTTCGCGCCCCAGTACTGGGAAAAGAACAGCATTCCGCCGCCCACAAAGCCCCAGTACCCGCTGAACATCAGCGAGGAAAACTGCGCGCAGAGGCCCACGGCGCCGACCTCGGTAGTGCCCAGGGAGGCGATCATCATCGTATCCACCATGGATCCGGTGGTGGTCAGCAGGTTCTGCAGCGCCACAGGAATGGCAATCACCGCTACCTTCCCCAGGAATCTACGCCAGTCAAAGCGCTTTGCCCGCATGCAGGTCTCCTCTTCCGTCCGTCTCGTTCCCTTTTCTCTGATATCTATACAATATCTGATCCGGGAAGAAAAAGCAAGCCTTCTTTGTGATGAGCCGTCTGTCTCCGCTGTCCGTTTTCAGTTTTCCTCATTCGTCTCCTTTCACTGAAAAAAAGCCCCGGCTCCTTTTCCGGAAATGATGGGAGCGAAGCCTCATCATCCTCTCATTATTTCCCTTTCCCCTCGAAGGGAAAGGAGCCATGGGTTTTGGATTCTCTGCTTTCACAAATGATGGGGCGTAGCCCCATCATTCTTTTCATTCCCCTTCCCCCTTGAGGGGGAAGGGGGCAGGGGTTAGGGGACTCCTGTTATTTGCATGATTGCTCCATAGCGGCTATAATAGGAAAGAAATGAATTCGACCAAACCTCGTGGAGGATCAACCGCCCATGTCGGAACAACTGCCTCTGATGG
>JAFRGU010000108.1 GCA_017433675.1 Clostridia bacterium | reverse complement strand
GTAGGTCACGTCCACGCTCACGATGCTCTCGCTCAGTCCCCCGCCCGTGATCACCGGCATATCCCGCGGCCAGTCCGTCCCCGTCAAAGGCTCGAGAATCTTCTCATCCACCTTCTCCAGTTCCTTCATCAGAAAAGTGTAGCTGTCCTGCGCCCGCAGGATATCCAGGGCATTCCTCCGAATCGGTTTGAATTTCTTCAATGTATCATCTCCTTGTTATATTCTTCCATTTACAAAAAAAGATCCCACAAACAAAAGATTTCGATCCCGAAGGGAGTGATGGGGGGCGCAACTCTCCGGTGGAGAGTTACGTTGGATTGATCGGAAAGCCCCCCATCAAATGCCCTTCTTTACAGAATGTTGCGTTCTGTCAGAACCAATTCTGTATTCTTCAGCCCGTCCGCCACATTCGATACCCGCACATTCGGCAGCGCCACAAAAGTATCGCCCGTGCCGATCGCAAAAGCGTTATCGCTCTTCCGAACTGAAACCGCGGCTCCCAGAGCAGTCGTCCCGGTAATCACCTTCGCGACGATATGCCCCCGTACCAGCACGTCCACCATCTCATTGGCCGCATATTTTCCTTCATTGCTGCCATAGGTATCCGGCGTCTTGCTGGGCAGCCGCACAGTCACACCCACGAAGTCCGCCCCCGTGTGCGTGTTCCCGTCGAAGGGCACCACCCCGGTCCTGGTCTCGTCCAGCGCCACCGGCACCCCGAAGGCGATATCATTCCCGCTCTTGTTCGCCAGTGCCACCACGACGTCATCCCTGTTCCGGGCAATACTTCCGGCCCATCCGTTGGTAAAAGAACTCAAAACCTTTCCCATGTTTACACCCTCCTGTTGGCATTACGCTCTTTCATGATCTTTTCCCCCAGAGCCCGGCCGCTGTGATCCCGGGCAACAGCATCCCTCAGCGCGGCATACGCGTTTTTCCCCTTTTTCTTCCGCGCCAGGCTCCGCATTTTCTCCGATACACTGGCATTGAAAGCAGTCCGCTCATCCTGACTCATCTTTCGGATCTGTGGTGTAAACGTAGACAGCGCTGCCCGCAGTAAGTCAGTCGCCTGCTCACTCACCTTTTCCTCCGGATCCGCATCCGCCTCTTCCTCCGGCTCCAGAATCGTGGACAGAATTTCCTCCGGCCCCGCCTCCTCCGGTTCCGCCGTCCCTTCCAGGATCTCTTGGATCATTTCCTCGATGGGATCGTCATCCGTCAGAGGATCTTCCCCGACAGATTCCATCCCCATGGCTTCGGCGACCGTCTGAGCTACCGCTTCCGCAGTTGCTTCCACAGTTTCGGCCACAGCTTCAGCTGCCTCAGCAGCTGAAACTCCGACAGAGGCTTCTACTTCCTCCGGATCCTGATCTTCCTGCCGCTCCGGGCCCCCGCAGTCCGCGGTGTTCCCGCCCAGCAGCTCAATAATCCGCCGCAGCGCCTCCAGGATCTCCGGTCCGCAGTCGATGATCACCGGCTGTTCCACCGGCGTCTCCACCACCACAGGCGCAGCCGGATTGGCAGACGATTCCGCCGCCGTCTCCGGCTCCCCGCCCATGATTTCCGCGATCACCTCCTCCAGGGCCTCCGTGTCCCCATCTTTGGCCATCCGCGCCATCAACTTTGCAAAAACCTTGTTCTTCCGATTCATAGCCTTACTCCCTTCTGTGATAGACATATCATGATCCTTAATCGAAACCCGCGGTCCCGCCCGCCCGGCATCCACCACGGCCACATGGTTCCCGCGAATCTCCCGCTGGTAATACTTCCCGTCCTCTTCGCTCAGCACATAATTGTACCCGCAGCTGATCTCCCGCTTCCCGCCGAGAATCTCCTCAATCAGCCGCGGATCCGTAATAATCAGATCCGCCATCAGCAGATCATCCTCCGGAGGTGGTCCCCGCCGGATGTTCATCGCGTGCCCCTTCTGCAGATACCGGATATTCTCCGCCGTGACTCCTTCCGCCGCGGCCGGATGATCGTCCGTCACCGGCATCCCCTCAAAAGAGGCCATGCAAGCCGCCGAGAAAACCTCCTCCGCGGTCCGTTCCACCGGAATCATCCGGTCATCCATCCCCGGCAGTCCCAGCTCGCTCGGCAGATACTCCTGTGTCCCCGTCCGCGCCACCGGCACGTTCAGACAAATCAGATACCCCTCC
>JAFRGU010000107.1 GCA_017433675.1 Clostridia bacterium | reverse complement strand
TTCGCAAATTTCTCAAACAGAATATCCCAAATTAATATCAAAAGGTGCACTCAGCAGTTTTTGCAAATCTGTATTGTATTTATCAAAATAAGGTTTTATGGCGTTGACATATGTTCATTTTAGTTTTCTGTGCTAAACTGGATACATGATATCGTGCAGCGAAAGCGTAAGACCGGATATCAATCAGAAAACAGGGAGGAATTCTTGATGAAACGGCTGTTATCCATTCTTCTCACGCTTGCGCTTCTGTGCACGGCAGGTGCCGCGGTCGCTGAAGGTCATGGCGGGCCTGGGGGCAGAGGCGGCAACGGAGGCATGCGCGGCGGTGCTGGCGGCGGCGTTGACAAGTCCGGCGATGCAGTGCTTCAGGCTATGATCGCGGATGTGGTTCCCAAATATCAGTTTCTGACCTTTGAGGATGTGGAAACAGGAACCAGCCTTCAGTACTATCTCTATATTCCGGAAAACTACGATGAGACATATTCTTATCCATTGCTGCAGTTTATTCCGGATTCCAGCGTCGTTGGAAAAGACACCGGTGCTTACCTCACCCAGGGCTGGGGCGGACTGATCTGGGCAACAGAGGAAGAGCAGGCAAAGCATCCTTCGTTTGTTGTTCTCCCCATCTTCACCGAGACGATCGTGGATGATAATTTCAATCATTCCGCGCAGATCGATGTTGCCATGCGGCTGCTTAAGTCCCTGACGGAAACCTATTCCATCGATGCCGGCCGGATCTATACCACAGGCCAGTCCATGGGCGGCATGACTTCCTTCTATGAAAGCATTGCCTATCCGGATTTCTTTGCTGCCTACCTTTTTGTGGGAAGTCAGTGGGATACGGCCCGGCTGAGCGGACTGGAAGAAAAGCCTTTCTTCTACATCGTTTCCGCCGGAGACCCCAAGGCTTCAGCCGGACAGAGCGCCCTGCTGACGGTATTTGACAGTGACAATGCCGCATACAGCCACGCTGAATGGGGTGCACAGGAGGACGCGGACAGCCAGAACAGCCAGGTTGCCGCGATGCTGGCCGAAGGAAACAATGCCAACTTTGTTACCTTCACAGCAGGCACGACGCTGGCGGAGGGACAAACCGCCATGTCGGGGGCCGGCGAGCATATGACTTCCTTCGATTATGCATATAAGCTGGAAGCCGTCCGCGACTGGCTGTTTGCGCAGCATCAGTGAAGAGGAGGGATCCCTTCCCTTTCCGTCCGGAAGGCGATGCCGTTCTGCTCGCAGTACGTTTTCGCACAGCTGTCCGGTCCGCAATTTTCACTGAAGGGCCTCTTCCAGCGTGCTGTAGGGAACCTCCGCGATCCAGGCGAGCCCAGGATCGCCGGTCTCCAGCATGGATTCCCGCAGGATTTCCTCCGACGGATTCACCTGCACATCCACTTCACCGTCCGGGGTGATGAAATGCACCGGCCGGGAAGCGTCGATCAGCGCGGGATGGATCAGGATGGCAAAATCTCCGTTCACGTCCTCCGGGGTGACGACGATGGTGTTCTCATCGCTAGCCATCACCAGAATCTCTCCCTGATCGGCGGAGGGATCCGCCTTGAGCCAGTAGAAGCTGGTGATTTCCCGGGACGGGGCGCGGGTGGCCAGATCCCAGACCACGACAGGCGGCGCGGGGTTCCGGATAAACTGCGAGACATAGTGAACTGCGCTGCCGTTCACCTTCGTGATACCCAGCCCGAACTCGTCCATGAGGATCTCCCGGATCGTATCGTCAAATTCGACAACGGCGCCCTCGGAAAAATAGGACATCTCCATGATACTGGGCCCGCCCGTCAGCGCGCCGTCCTGCTGCAGCAGGAATTCCATCATCTCCTCGATAGCCTGGGGATCCTCATAGCCCAGCTGATCCACAACCGCCTCCCGCGCGGCGTCGCGGACCGTTTCCGTGAGATCCTCTCCCAAAAGCCTCACATGCTGATACGCCTCCAGGAAACGGTTCAGCATGGGCTCCACGATCTCCGGATCTGCATAGGCCGCCGGGCTCGCCAGCACGTCCGCCCCGATCACATCCATGTAATCCGCGTATTCCTCGCCCGCCAGGCTAAAGTCGGTATAGTCGTCGAAATTATGGCCGGCGGGTACCCGCACCAGCACCTGGTGCTCATATCCGGAGCCCATCTGGTCATGGTAATCGTTCAGCACCTGGTCGAACTCCGCTCCGCGGATACAGCGCATGGCGCTTTCGCTGTAATAGTCCCGCACCCCCACCTGAATGCTGAAGGGGCAGTTCAACAGGTTGCGCAGGGAGATCCCGTTCGGATGTCCGGAGGACATATTGGCCGCCGCGAAACGGTCCGCCATCCGGGGCGTAATCTGGTATACCCCGTCCCCTCCCGCGGAGAAGCCCAGCAGGTAAACCCGGTTCGGATCGGCCCGGTA
>JAFRGU010000106.1 GCA_017433675.1 Clostridia bacterium | reverse complement strand
CACAGCACCTGAATTCCCCGCTTTTTCAGAAGCATCTTCAGGCTCTTGCTGATTTCCCGGTCCATATTCGCAACGATCCGGGGCAGCGCTTCCACAATTGTGACAGCGCTGCCCAGCGATGCAAAAACGGAGGCGAACTCTACGCCGATGACTCCGCCGCCGATGATCAGCAGGCGCGGATAAACACCGTCGGATTTATTCAGCAGCGTGTCGCTGGTTTCCACATTCGGGGAGGAAAGACCGGGAATCGGAGGCAGCGCAGGCCGGGAACCGGTCGCGATCAGGATCCTTTTCGCTTTCAGAACCGTATCCTCCGTCCCCCGGACAGAAACGGTATGCGCATCCAAAATGGTTCCGACACCGGACAGGACGGTCACTTTCTTTTGCTTCATCCGCTGTCCGATTCCATCCCGAAGCTGCCGGATTACCTGATCCTTGTATTCGTGCAGGGCCGGGAAATTACAGGACGCTTCCGGGCATTCAATCCCGAAAAAAGAACTCTGCCGGATTTCCCGCAGCAGATCCGCCGCATGCAGCAGCGTTTTGGTGGGGATACAGCCGCGATTCAGACAGGTACCGCCCAGGGCATCCTTTTCCACGAGCGCGACGCGCATACCCCCGGCTGCTGCCAGCGCTGTTTCATAGCCGCCCGGACCGGCGCCGATTACGATCAGATCAAAATCTTCCATCTTGTGAACCTCCCGGTGTGAATCTGTCCGGAGAAAAACCAGGCATCTGCCGGTTTCATTCTTTCGCCATTTTCAGAATCAGGCTTTCCAGATCCTTCTGCATCATCGGCTCTGACGCCGGCGGAAGGCCCGAGAAAACGGCATGGATATCCTCGGGCGTGAATCGGACATTCTGCAGTGCTTCTTCCATTTTTCCCGGCCAGACGGGATCCATGGCGTCCGTACAGCAGCGGCACCCGAGGATCCGACCGTTCTGCACATGAAGCTGCAGCGTGACTTCCCCCCATGGAAACCGGGCCTGTGTTTCCAGATCAAAGGGGATTCGGCGGCCGAAGGTCCATTCCCAGGAACTGAAACGCATTTTCAGCTCTTCCAGACGATCCCGGCCTGCGCCTGAAAAACGATCCTCCCAGGGGAAGGGTATGACCGGCAGGGCATATTCTTCCCCGAAGGCCTGTTTCAGCGCTCCGCACAGCGCGGGAAGCGTCAGCGCCGGGTACCGTTCCGACAGATTGATGACCCTGGCGCGTACGGAATCAACGCCTCTGGAGCTGAGCTTCAGCGGCGAAGCACACAGATACTTTTCCAGCGCCGCCTGATCCACCTTCAGCATCAGGGTGGCGTGATGGCAGGAGCGGGTTCCCTCCCGCCAGAAGGCATGGCCGGAGAACTTCCGTCCTCCGACCTCCAGATCATTCCGCCCAGACCGGGAAGCGTCAATCCCGAGACTTTGCAGGGCATTCAGGATGACCTGCGTCTGGCGCGGGATATCCTCGTCTTCCCGGGAGAGGCAGAAGGATACGTTCAGATTGCCCAGATCGTGAAAAACCGCGCCACCGCCGGACAGCCTGCGGACCAGCATACCGCCGTCCCGGCTCAGAGACGCCAGCCGGCACTCCTTCCAGGCGTTCTGATTCCGGCCGATGACCACGGTTTTCTCATTCTGCCAGAGATACAAGATTGCTTCCCCGGGGGATACGCAATCGGTCAGTGCGGCTTCCGCAGCCAGATTCTCCGGTGCGGAGAAGGATTGGCTCTCAGCGACATACAGCTTCGAAATCATAGTGAATGCGCGGATTGCGCGCCGCGCCGACTTCATCCGGCCGCCGGACGGGGGTGGTTTCCGGCAGTGTATGCATGGTTTCCGGACTGGTATGCGCCCGGTTCCAGATTTCCCGGAGCACGGAGACGGCTTCATCCAGGGTTTCCCGGGTTTCCGTTTCAGTGGGTTCGACCATCAGGGCTTCATGGACGATCAGGGGGAAGTACATGGTCGGCGGGTGAATTCCGTGATCCAGCATGGCTTTCGCCACATCCAGGGCGGAAACGCCGGTTTCCTCCTTCAGTTTTTCCAGTGTTATCACGAATTCATGCATGCAGATCCGGTCAAATGCCATGGGGAAAAGATCCGCCAGGCGGACGCGCATATAATTCGCGTTCAGCACCGCGTGCATGGCTGCTTCCGGCACCCCCTCCCGGCCAATGGTCATCAGGTACGTGAGCGCCCGGACGGCTACCAGGAAGTTTCCTCCGAAGGAACGTACATTCCCGATGGATTCCGGCGTATTCCGCCCCGGCAGGAACGGGGCCAGGAATGCTCTGCAGCCGCTGGGGCCGCTGCCCGGCCCACCGCCGCCGTGGGGTGTGGAGAAGGTTTTGTGCAGATTCAGATGGACAACGTCGAACCCCATGTCTCCCGGACGGGCGATCCCCATAATGGCATTCAGATTAGCACCGTCATAATAATTCAGGCCTCCGGCCTCATGGACGATGCGGGTGATCTCCAGAATCTGGGGATCGAAGAGCCCGACCGTAT
>JAFRGU010000105.1 GCA_017433675.1 Clostridia bacterium | reverse complement strand
CTTACTACGACGTGGACCAGGGTGTTGAACCGGATGTTTTCATCCGGGACTTCCGCAGTTTCTATGACCGGAACGTGCTGGCGGAACTCATCAACGGGCTGCGCTGAGTCCAAAGATCAGGAGGATTCTGAAGATGAAACGACTTACGGCTGTGCTGATTGTCTGCTGCCTGCTGAGTTTCTCCTTTTCCGGGGCTTTGGCTGAAACCGGAGGGGTTGCTTCCCGGGAAGACCATGTATCCGTTACCGGGTACACGGCCACGATTCAGGGAAAGGAAATCGCCTACACGGTCACGGCCGGAACCATGGCGATGAGCACGGAGCTGGGGAATTACGATCTGTTCTATACGGCTTATACCCTGGTCGGCTCGGAGAATCCCGCAGACCGACCCATCACCTTTGCCTACAACGGCGGGCCCGGAGCCGCGTCGGCGTTTATCAATCTGGGGCTCCTGGGTCCGGACCGCCTTTCGCTGGATGAAGAAGGCAGGCTTGCCAGGGTGCCGACGGGATATGAGCCCAATGAATACTCCCTGCTGGACCTGACGGACCTGGTTTTTATTGATCCGGTGGGAACGGGATACTCACGGGCTGCGGACGGAACGGATCCGACGGTCTTCTACAACTATTCCGCCGATATCCAATCCATCGGGGACTTTATCATCCAGTATATCAACCGGAATCAGCGTTGGGCTTCCCCAAAATATCTGGCGGGAGAATCCTATGGGACCGTCCGCACGGCAGGCCTGTGCGATTACCTGATGGGGCAGGGCTTCCTGAACCTGAACGGCCTGATGATGGTTTCCTCCGTCAACAACTTTGCATCCGTGGAATTTCTGGAAGGAAATGAGCTTCCCTATGCCTGCTTCCTTCCGACCTATGCCGCTATTGCCCATTACCACGGGAAGGTGTCGGAGCAGTACCGGGATATGAAGCTTGAGATCTTTCTGGATGAAGTCCGCGAATTCGCCGGCGGGACATACTGGTCCGCGCTGTTCAAAGGCAGCCGTCTGACCGGGGAAGAAAGGGATGCCCTGGCGGAAGCCGTCTCCGGCTACATCGGCCTGCCGAAAGATCTGATATTGCGGAAGAACCTTCGGATCGACATGGAAACGTTCACCACGCAGCTGCTCGCCGATCAGAATCTGTTTGTCGGCCGGGTGGATGGCCGCTATACAGGGCCGGCGGTGGCCGGCAGTCTGGCGGATGCCGTGGCGGATCCCTCCGCGACCACCAATGCCGGATACATTGAGGCTGTCAGGAATCTGTATACCGGGAAATATCAGTACCAGACCGACGTGCCCTACAAGCCGCTTTCCCTGGATGTGAACGCCGCATGGGTGTATCCCGGGAATAATGCCATTCTCAGCCAGGAACGCATCATCCACGACTGCATGTCCAAAAACCCGCAAATGAAAGTCTGGGTCATCTGCGGTTACTATGACCAGGCAACACCCTTCTTTGCGGCAGAATGGACCTACAGCCACCTGTTCCTGAATGACGGCTTTCAGGATAACCTGTCCTTTACATATTATCCTTCCGGCCACATGTTCTACCAGCACGAGCCATCCCTTCAACAGTTCCGTAAGGACGCAGAAGCGTGGTACCAATAAAACGGGAGGATTAAGGAAGAATGAAAAACAGTCTGATGAAACGGCTGATTCCGATGCTGCTTGTCCTGGGGATGCTGGCCTTCGCCGGGACGGCGCCGGCTGAGGATGCTCCCGCATATGACGGAAACCTGCGGATTGAAAGCGGCACCCTGCTGCCCATGTGCGAGAATTCCGAACCCAGGTATCCTGGCTACAGTAACGAAAACAGTGATATCCTGCGGTTCTGCGTGTATGTGGAAACCGATAATGACACGGACAACGACGGCCTGGCAGATCTGGTCAAGGTACTGGTACAGGTGCCCCGGGGGGCCGTGGAGGGGAAATTCAGGGCGGCAGTCATCTATGATCCTACCCCTTACGGCGTCGGAGTCGTTACCAACGCAATGAACAATCCGGAAGCGCTGTTCAACCAAGTTCCCTTTGATTACAACAGCCTGTACCGCGATTGTAAAAAAAGAACCCCGGAAGGAGAGATGAGCACGCTGGACTGCGCCGCCATCGCCCGCCCGGACAAGGACTGGAACTATGTGGTGCCCCAGTCTGGTGGAACTCAGCAGGGATACAGCTACCTGAGCAGCTACGATTATTACCTGGTCAGAGGCTTTGCTGTGGTGGAAGCCAGCGGCCTCGGCACCTACGGTTCCGAGGGCTTTGAACTGTGCGGTACGCATCTGGAGCGGGACAGCCACAAGGCGGTCATCGAATGGCTGACCGGCGACCGAAAGGCCTTCACGGACAAAACCAGTTGCATCGAAATCCG
>JAFRGU010000104.1 GCA_017433675.1 Clostridia bacterium | reverse complement strand
TGTTGGAGGCCGAAAAAGCCCTTGCCGAAGGGGAAATCCCCGTCGGTGCAGTGCTCATGCGCGATGACGAAGTCCTCTGGGCTGACCATAACCGCCTGGAACAGCTGAATGACCCGACAGCTCATGCCGAGATCCTTTGTCTCCGCAACGGCGCCGAGCGGAAAGGCAACTGGCGCCTGGAAGACTGCACGCTGTATGTTACCCTGGAGCCATGCCCCATGTGTGCAGGAGCCATGGTCATGAGCCGTCTCGGCAGAATCGTCTATGGTGCTTCGGATCCGGATAAAGGCTGTTGCGGCAGCGTCTATGATCTCCCGGCTGATCCTGCCTTTTCCGCTGATACGCGCTGGACATGCGGAGAACAGGAAGAAGTATGCCGCTCCCTGCTGGATCGTTTTTTTCACACTCACCGAAGGAAATAATCTTATCTCAGGAACGATGGAGCAAACCAGGCAGCTCCTTCCGTCTTTCCTGTGGAGTGATGGGGGCTTCGCCCCCATCCATAATAATCCCCCTTCCCTCTCGAGGGGAAAGGGGGCAGGGGTTAGGGGTGACTTCTCAACTGGAGGGAATACTGATGAAAACACTGCTCAGACACTTTCTTTCGATTTTAACAGGCCTGATAACCTGTGCGGTTTCCGGAGGTATTTCCGCCCCGGCGGAAGAACTCTCCCTCTTTGCTCTCAATGTCGGCAAAGCGGACTGTCTCCTGCTCAGGAGCGGTGAAACTGCCTATCTGATCGATACGGCCCGGGGGCGCTCCTTCGACGATATCGAATCAACACTGGCAGACCTGGGGGTTTCGCACTTGGACGGGGTTCTGATTACCCACATGGATTCCGACCATGTCGGGGGCCTGAAGAAGCTCCTGAAGTCGGATATACAGGTGGATCATCTCTATATTCCGGCTTTCTATCTGCCGGAAAAAGAAAAGGATGAAAACCCCGCCGTCAAAGCCGCTTCCAAACAGAACGTTTCCATTGAGCGCCTGCATGGCGGGGATCAGCTTCCCCTGGACGGCGGCGAGCTCCGCGTGCTGGGGCCCCTCCATGAAGCCCGGGATAAGGAAGACAACAATTCCCTGGTGCTTTTCGCCCGGGCAGCCGGTGGTTCCATGCTATTGGCCGGGGATATGGAATTCCCGGAAGAGTCGGATCTGCTTTCCGCCGGCGTGATCCCGCAGGCGGATGTACTGAAGATTGGCAATCACGGGGATAACGATGCAACCAGCGAAGCGCTGCTGAATGCGGTTCAGCCTAAAGTCGCCGTCATCTCAACCAGCACTGAGGAAAAATCCTCCACACCCTCCTCGCGTGTGCTTCGTCTCCTTTCCAAATGGAATGTGGAAGTCTTTCAGACGCAGGAAGCCAAAACCGGTATCCTCGTCACGATCCGGGACGGGAATATAGATGTAGAAATAAAGTGATTTCTGCGCAATCGTATTCCCGGTTTCTCCCACGATAAATGCTCCTCCCCGTCCGGGAAGGAGCATAATCCCAAAGAAATGCGAGCGTGACCATAAGCCGGGTTCTGTTCTGGGCGATCATCTATCCAGGCCATCCGTTACCGGATGGCTCCAGCGATCCCGGAGGATTGCGACGAGCAGCCGACGTACCTCCTGCATCTTGCACCGGGTGGGGTTTACAGCGCGGAAAAGTTACCAGTCCCGCGGGTGAGCTCTTGCCTCGCCTTTCCATCCTTACCTGGCTCCCGCTGGGGATCCGGGCGGTTTATTTCTGTTGCACTCTCCCTGGAGTCGCCTCCGCCGGCCGTTAGCCGGCACCCTTGCTCTGCGGTGCCCGGACTTTCCTCATGGCTCTTCCGAAGCCACGCGATCGCCTGTTCACCTCGCACGGCGCTTATTCTACCTCTCATGAAAGGGGTTTGTCAAATCATGGATGTTTCCCGTGAATCCGAGACCCGTCTCTTATCTGCTCCGCCTGCAGGTAATCTTTCCACCGGTATTCTGAAGCTGATTGCGCTTTTCTTCATGCTCATCGACCATCTTGGTGCGGTGGTTTTCACGAACGTCCCGGAAATGCGGATACTGGGGCGGATTGCGTTTCCGGTTTACTGCTGGTGCCTGGTCGTCGGTTTGCATTATACCCGTTCCGTTCCGAAGTATCTGGCCCGTCTGCTGGGAACCTTTGTCCTCGTTCAGCCGCTCTATGCCGAAGTCATGAATCATCGGATTGCGTCTTCGAATCTGTTTGTTTCCTTTTATCTGGCGCGTCCGAATATTTTCCTGACCCTCTTCCTGGGGCTGGCCGCAGTCTGGGCAGTGCGGGAAAAGAAGTTTTATTCTCATCTTTGGGGGCCGGCGCTGGCAATCGCCCTCGCCACCGTCCTCAATGTGGATTATGGCTGGAAGGGTGTACTCTTTATTCTCCTGCTGTATGCGTCCCGGACTTCCCGCCCCTCCATCGCTGCCCTGATGATTGCCTACTTCCTTTTCTGGGGCACGGCCTATCGGATCACACAGAGCTTCTTCGGCATGCCCTTCGATGTGGGCGCCCTGCCCGCCTGGCTGTCCTCCCCGCTCAGTGCCGTTCTCCGGATGGAGGCATACGGGCTGCTGAGCCTGCCCCTGATTCTGATTCCCTTCCGGAAGAATACCCGGCTTCCCCTCTGGCTCAGTTATGGAATCTATCCCGCTCATCTGCTGATCGTCTGGGCCGTCAAGCTGCTGGTTCACTGACTTTGATTCCCTGTGTAATTGTATTCTGGAGGTAAGCATCCATGAAATCCCTGGAAAAGAACATCTCCCTTCGGATCAGCGAATGCGATTTCTGCAATACCTGGCGCCCCGGTGCCATTCTTACGGAGCTGCAGGAAATCGCCGGTGCTCACAGTGCGGCCCTGGGCAATGGCCGGGAGGAGCTGCTCCGTTCCGGACTGGCCTGGGTGGTTTCCCGGCTGGAGCTGCGGATGGATCGGTATCCCGTCTCCGGGGAAACCGTCTCGTTGAAAACCTTCCATCGGCCCCACCGTCACCGTTTTTTTCCCCGTTTCTTTATTCTCCGGGACGAAGCAGGCCGGGTCATCGGCCGGGGCTCCAGCCTCTGGCTCCTGATGGATCTGGAGACCCGCCAGAGTGTGAATGCGGACCGTCTTGCCAGTGCCATGCCGGATAACAGCGATCTGCCGGAGCCTCTTCCCCTGCCCGGAAGCATCCGGTCTCTCTCAGCCCCGGAAAAAGTGATCCCGTGGCAGGCGCTGTACACGGATCTGGATCCCAACGGCCATGTGAATAACACGAAGTATGCCGACTGGCTTTGCAATGCCCTGGGCATTGACTGCATGGCGGCACATCAGCTCAGTTCCCTGACCATTCATTTCAACAGCGAAGTTCGTCCCGGTCAGCCCCTGTCCCTGCATCTCCGGCAGGAGGAGAATTGTGTCCAGCTGATTGGGATGCATGAAGAGAAACCGGCTTTTGAAATCGGAGCGTTGCTGGTTCCGCGTCCATGATAGCATCTCCAGGATCAAAAAAAGCGCCGTGCAGCGCTTTTTTCATTTTCGGATGCGTTCGTTTACACCGCCGGCGAAGCCTCGTCCTCTTTTAGCTTCGTCAGGTCGTAAGGCGTTGTCTGGTATACCAGGTAATTCAGCCAGTTGGCATACAGCAGGTGCGCGTGGCTGCGCCAGGTCACCATCGGCGGCTGCGTATCGTCATCGTTCGGATAGTAGTTCTTCGGAACTTCGATGGGCAGTCCGGCATTTTTGTCCCGCAGGTATTCTTTCTCCAGCGTCCCGGGATCGTATTCACTGTGCCCGGTGATAAACACCTGCTTCCCGTTCTCCGTGCTCAGGGCATAGATTCCCGCTTCCTCGGAGGAGGCCAGGATTTTCAGCTCCGGGTGTTTTTCCACTTCAGCCCGGTCAATGGTGGTATGTCGGGAATGAGGCACCATAAAAACGTCATCAAATCCGCGCAGCAGGATGTAATGCTTCCGTTCCGCCCGATGTGGAAATACGCCGAACAGCTTTTTGTCCAGCTGCCGTTTGGGAATCCCGAAATGATAATACAGCCCGGCCTGCGCTCCCCAGCAGATATGGAATGTGGAATGGACGTGCTTCCGGCTCCAGGCCATGATTTCACACAGTTCGTCCCAGTATTCCACTTCCTCGAAAGGAAGATGCTCCACCGGCGCTCCGGTGATGATCATGCCGTCAAAATTCCGGTCGCGGATGTCCTGAAAGGTTTTGTAGAAGGACCGCATGTGCTCCGCGCTGGTGTTCCGGGTTTCATGGCTCACCATGGTGATCAGCTCGGTTTCCACCTGCAGTGGGGTATTGCCCAGCAGACGCAGCAGCTGCGTCTCGGTGTCCACCTTGGTCGGCATCAGGTTCACGATAGCGATCTGCAGCGGACGGATATCCTGGGTTTCCGCGCGGGTTTCGGTCATGACGAAGATATTTTCATTGGTCAGCGTCCTGTAGGCAGGCAGCTGGCTGTTCATTTTGATTGGCATATCCTCATCCTCCTTTTTTTGCGGATCCTGCGTATTCTATCAGATTCGGTCCGTTCCTGCAACCGGCTGCCAGCCGTCCTCCCCTGCCAGCACCGCTGCCGGCGTGATTTTTCCGGCTTCTTCGTCCGTCATTCTTTTCTGGGCCGGATGGCGGGTGCGCTGGTCCGCCCGCGCGCCGCGGGTTCGCCATTCTCCGTAAAGGTCAGTCACCACCCGTTCCTGATCCCAGTCCTGGAATCCCTCCGGTGCCACATGCTCATCCATTTCACATTCCAGAAACACTGTCCGTGCGTACCGCCGCCAGGGCCGGCCCAGATATCCGGCCCCTTCCTCGCAGCTCCCAGTCAGCCTGCAGTCATGGAATACCATGCCGTACGGCTGCTTTTCATTGGTATTGGCGGCCGTATACCATCCGCCCCGGG